>NZ_JBGOSN010000018.1:0-94978 GCF_046335115.1 Paracoccus sp. P2
CTCTTTGGACTCTATTGCTTCACCTGATCACGGCGATCATCCGGGGCGAAACGCCCCATCACCGCCATGCAGTGGCTGGCGGATAAGGTTGTTCAGAGCCGACCAAGTAGGCGGCGCTTCCGGTTCTTGCGTGCATCTTCCAGAGTCGAAACCGCATCGTTCATTTCGCAGATCAGTCGGGGTGCGGTGTATCGGACGGTCAATCCCAGTTCCCATGGATGAATGAAATCCTCATCCAGGGGACGAAAAACTTTCGATCTGGACAGCAACTTTCGTGCGCCATTCTGTGACAGCAGGTAGCCGACAGCGCCTGTCGCGCCGAAAAGATACTTCCGGAACGCAATTCCCTCATAGTAGAGGCTTCGGAACGGACCTTTGGCGCGGTGACTGCTGAGGCATATAATATCCCATGCCGGCAGTTGATCGACGGCTTGGGAAAATAGCGGGATCAAATCGGGTCGCGCAACTTTGAAGTCGTCCTCCAGAATCAATCGCGCGGGCTCCTTCCCTGCCGCAACAACCTGCCACGCTTGCCGGTGGCCATAGTAGCAGGCGATTTCTCCGGCAGTCATTGGGCGCTTACGCTTGCGCCGGTTCCACTTCGAATCATATAGTCGCGAGATTTCTGGGCTGGTCGTGTCGATGCTGCGTAGGAACAGAGGTGTCCAACCTTGTCGCTCTGCCTCTTGTCGGGCATGGTGCCGCCGCGGTCCGTTCTCATCCTCGATCGTGATGATCAGCGGTACTGAAATCATGGCCATGATGCCGAACCTTCTTCCTTCACTCTTGCATCGGATAACGGACTGTAGCGTATAAGCAAAACAATGTGCAGATACGGAGCCCCCTCTTGTCCCTACCCGTTTCCGCTTTCATCATCTGCCAAGACGAGGCACATGTGATAGAGAACTGCGTGCGCAGCGTCTCGTTCTGCACCGAAATTGTGGTCGTCGATTCTGGCTCTACTGATGGCACCTTGGAAATCCTGGAGCGATTGCAGGCCGAAGGCCTACCTTTGCGCGTCTTACGCGAACCTTGGCGCGGCTTCGGCGCGCAGAAGCAATTCGCGCTGGAGCAATGCACCCAACCCTGGTGCTTCAGCATCGACAGTGATGAAAGGGTCAGCCCAGCGCTCGGAGAGCGATTCCCCCAGCTTCTGGTTGATGAAGGCGTGAACGGTTGGAAAATCACGCGCTACGATTACCTGAATGGCTATGGCTATGTGCCGCCGTCGGCGCATGAACGCTACCACAACCGGCTGTTCCGCCGTGGCAAGGGCAGATTCAACACAACAGACCTGGTGCATGAAGGAATCGAAATCGACGGTGCTGTGAAAAAGGTGGCACCGGGCGGGCTTTTGCATTTCAGCCCCATCGTCCTGCATGACCAAATGCTGAAAGAAAACAAGTACTCCACCCTAAAAGCGAAGATGAAGACCGGACGTGGCAAGCCGCCTAGGCCTTGGAAGATGCTGGTCAGCCCTCCCGTGTTTTTCCTACGCTGGTATCTGGCACATGGTTTGTGGCGCTGCGGTTGGCCGGGTTTTATTCACTGTGCCAAAGGCGCGATCTATTCATTCCTCACCGAGGCGAAGCGTTACGAAAACGTGGCGATGGAGCGTATCCCGCCGGTTGAGCCTACTGATGTCCGTGGTTATTAGGCGGGGCAGAGCGCCCCGCCCGTGCTTGGTGATTTACGCCGGATCCTTGGCAAAGCGCAGATAGGGCAGGGCCTTGTTCAGTTGGCCGTATTCCGCCTCGGCCGCCGCGTCGTCCAGCGCCAGCGCCACGATCACGTCCTGGCCCGGCTCCCAGTTCGCCGGGGTGGCCAGCGGCACGCCGTCGGTCTTTTGCACCGCGTCCAGCGCGCGGATGATCTCGGCGAAGTTGCGGCCGACCGACATCGGATAGGTCATCGTCAGCCGCACCTTCTTGTCCGGCCCGATGATGAAGACGGTGCGCACCGTGGCCGAATGCTGCGGCGTGCGACCCTCGGTCGGCAGGTAGTAATCGGCCGGCAGCATGTCATAGGCCTTGGCGACCTTGAGGTCGGTGTCGTCGATGATGGCGAAATTCGCCGGGACGCCGGCCACCTTTTCGATGTCGGCCTTCCATTTGCCATGGTCTTCGGCCGAATCGACCGAGACGCCCAGAACCTTGGTGCCGCGCCTCTCGAATTCGGGAATCAGCTGCGCCACCACGCCGAACTCCGTGGTGCAGACGGGGGTGAAATCGCGCGGATGCGAGAACAGGATCGCATAGCTGTCGCCGATCCAGTCGTGGAAACTGATCTGGCCCTCGGTCGAATTGGCGGTGAAATCCGGGGCGGTGTCGTTGATGCGCAGGGACATTGCAGATCCTTTCGGTTGGCCTTTGGCGACAAGATAGGCATCTGCGGCAGATTGTCCAACTCGATCCGTTCAGTCGTGATAATTCGCGGGGCCGCTGCGGCTTGCAGCCCGGTCCCGCGGGTGCCAGTCTGCGGGCCAATCGCAGATCAAGGGAGGCTCTCATGAGCGGACTTGCCGACAAGCGGAAATTCTACATAGGCGGCCGATGGGTCGCGCCCAGCCAGCCCCATGACCTTGAGGTGATCGACCCCTCGACCGAAGAGCCGGTGGCGGTGATCAGCCTGGGCGGCCAGGCCGATACCGATGCGGCGGTGGCGGCGGCCAAGGCGGCCTTCCCGGCCTGGGCAGCGACGCCGCCGGCCGAGCGGCTGGCTTACGTCGAGAAGATCCTGGAGATCTACAAGCGCCGCGCGCCCGACATGGCCGCCGCCATCAGCGCCGAGATGGGCGCGCCGCAGGACATGGCGCTGAACGACCAGGCCGCCGCCGGCAGCTATCACATCGAGACCTTCATCGAGGCGTTCCGGGATTTCCAGTTCATCCGGCCCTTGGGTCCGCATGCGCCGACCAGCATGGTGGCATGGGAGCCGGTCGGTGTGGTCGGGCTGATCACGCCCTGGAACTGGCCGATGAACCAGGTCACGCTGAAGGTGATCCCGGCGCTGCTGGCCGGCGATACCGTGGTGCTGAAGCCCAGCGAGATCGCGCCGCTGTCCTCGGTCGTCTTTACCGAGATCGTGGACGAGGCCGGGTTGCCGCCGGGCGTCTACAACATGGTGAACGGCGACGGCGCGGGCGTGGGCACGCAGCTTTCGGTGCATCCCGACGTGGACATGATCAGCTTTACCGGCTCGACCCGCGCCGGCATCGCCATCACCAAGGCCGCGGCCGACACGCTGAAGAAGGTGGCGCTGGAACTGGGCGGCAAGGGCGCGAACCTGGTCTTTGCCGATGCCGACGAGAAGGCGGTGGTGCGCGGGGCGCGGCATTGCTTCTACAACAGCGGCCAAAGCTGCAACGCGCCGACGCGGATGCTGGTCGAGCGGTCCTTCTACGAGAACGCGGTCGAGCAGGCCCGCAAGGTGGCCGAGGAGACCGCGGTGGCGAGCGCGCACCAGCCCGGCCGCCATATCGGCCCGGTGGTCAGCAAGCAGCAATGGGACAAGATCCAGGACCTGATCCAGAAGGGCATCGACGAAGGCGCGCGCCTGGTCGCCGGCGGTCCCGGCCTGCCCGAGGGCGTCAATCGCGGCTATTTCGTGCGCCCGACGGTCTTTGCCGATGTCAGCAACGACATGACCATCGCCCGGCAGGAGATCTTTGGCCCGGTGCTGTCGATCATCCCCTTCGATAGCGAGGAGGAGGCGGTCGGGATCGCCAATGACACGATCTATGGCCTGACCAACTATGTCCAGACCCGGGACGGCGCGCGCCGCAACCGGCTGGCGCGGCAGCTGCGAGCGGGCATGGTCGAGATGAACGGGCAAGGCCGGGGCAGGGGCTCGGCCTTTGGCGGCGTCAAGGCATCCGGCCGGGCGCGCGAGGGCGGCGTCTGGGGGCTGGAGGAGTTCATGGACAGCAAGCAGATCAGCGGCTGGGATCCGGAAGCCTGACACGCAGGGCCGCCTTGCGGGCGGCCCTTTTCCTTGCGGGGCCATGCCGCTAGCATCCGCGCCAGGAAAGGCGCGGGCGGAAAGGGCGAGGGGCGCGGAACATGAAGACGATCCTGATCACCGGCGGCGGCAGCGGCATCGGCCGGCTGACCGCGCGGCGGTTTCTTGACGCCGGCTGGCGCGTCGGGCTGATCGGCCGGCGCGAGGCGGCCCTGGTCGAGACTGCCGACGGCCATCCGCAGGCGCTGGTGCTGCCCTGCGACGTGACCGTGCCCGAGGCGGTGGATGCCGCCTTTGCCCGCGCGGTCGCGGAATGGGGCCGGCTGGACGTGCTGTTCAACAATGCCGGCGCCATCCTGATCTCGCGCCTGATCGACGAGATTTCCTGGGAGGAGTGGCAGGGCGTGGCGCGGGTGAATATCGACGGCATGTTCCTGTGCGCCCGCGCGGCCTTTCGCCAGATGCGGCGGCAGGATCCGATGGGCGGGCGGATCATCAACAACGGCTCGATCGCGGCCGAGGCGCCGCGGCCCGGCTCGGTGCCCTATACGGTCTCGAAACACGCGGTGACGGGGCTGACGCGCACGCTGGCGCTGGACGGGCGGCCCTATAACATCGCCTGCGGCCAGATCGACGCCGGCAATGCCGCGACCGAGATGATCGCCGCCGTGGCGATGCAGGGTGCGCCGCAGGCCGACGGCTCGATCCGGCCCGAGCCGGTGATGGACGCCGCGAACGTGGCCGAGGCGGTGCTGCACATGGCCAGCCTGCCCGAGGGCGCCAATGTGCTGCACATGACGGTGATGGCGACGAACATGCCCCTTGTCGGGCGCGGCTGAGCGGCCCGGCACATGCGAAAGGACAAGCGATGAAACTGCTGCGCTATGGCCCGCCGGGCCGGGAAAAGCCGGGGCTGCTGGACGGCGAGGGCCGCATCCGCGACCTGTCGGCCCATGTCGCCGATATTGCCGGCACGGTGCTGACCCCCGAGGGGCTGGCCGGGATCGCGGCGCTGGAGCTGGACGGGCTGCCCATCGTCTCGGGCCAGCCGCGGCTGGGGCCCTGCGTGGGCCATGTGCCGAAATTCGTCGCCATCGGGCTGAACTATGCCGACCATGCCGCCGAGGCCGGGCTGCCGGTGCCCTCAGAGCCGGTGGTGTTCAGCAAATGGACCAGCTGCATCATCGGCCCGGACGACGACGTGGTGATCCCGCCCGGCGCGCGGAAGACCGATTGGGAGGTCGAGCTGGGCGTGGTCATCGGTTCGCGCGCCAGCCAGGTGTCTGAAACGGCGGCGCTGGAGCATGTCGCCGGCTATTGCGTGGTCAACGACATCAGCGAGCGCGAATGGCAGGCCGAGCGCGGCGGCACCTGGGACAAGGGCAAGGGCTTCGACACTTTCGGCCCGATCGGTCCCTGGCTGGTGACGCGCGACGAGGTGCCCGACCCGCAGGCGCTGGATCTGTGGCTGGAGGTGGACGGTGTGCGCCGCCAGCAGGGCTCGACCGCGACGATGATCTTCGGCGTGGCCGAGATCGTCGCCTATTGCTCGCGGCTGATGACGCTGATGCCGGGGGACGTGATCACCACCGGCACGCCGCCCGGCGTCGGCATGGGGGCGACGCCGCCGGTCTTCCTGCGCGGGGGCGAGGTGATGCGGCTGGGCATCGAGGGGCTGGGCGAGCAGCGCCAGAGGGTGCGCAGCCGCGATTGACGGCGCGGGTGGACGAGTATTCCGGAAACGGTGAAGCGGAGAGGCCGCGCGCAAGCCGGCCAGGCCGCGCCGGGCGGCACGGGGGCATGGGTATTTGGAGAACGAAGAAGGCCGTTAGGCTTCGGCGGCCAGGGTTTCCGCCAGCGTGTCGGTCCTGGTGAAATAGTCCGGCGATAGCCGCAGCACGCCAGGCAGGTCCAGCAGCACGCGGCGCAGGTGCTGGCGGATGGCGGCCTCGGCCCGGTCGGGGTCGCGGGCGGCGATCGCCTCGGTCACGGCGCGGTGCTGGGACAGCATGATGTCCTTGGGCGTCATCGCCGTCAGCAGGTGGCGGGCGCGGTCGAGATGCATCTTCATCTGCTGCAGGTGGTTCCAGACCCTTGCCTTGCCGGCGATGGCGGCCAGGGTGGCGTGAAATTCCTCGTCCAGCTGGGCCAGGGCGGCGGGGTCGGCCTCGGCCTCTTGCCGGGCGATCTGGTCGAACAGGGCTTCGTGCTGCGCTTGCCGGGCGCAGGCGGCGGCCAGGCGCACGATGTCGGCCTCGACCGATTCGCGGATGAAGCGCGTGCATAGCACCCATTCCATGTCGATGCGGGTGACGAAGGTGCCGCGCTGCGGCCGCACCTCGAGCAGGCCCTCGCCGGCCAGGCGGATGAAGGCTTCGCGGACCGGCTGGCGCGACAGGGCGCATTGGTCGGCGATCTCCTGTTCGGAGAGGCGCGTGCCGGGCGGCAGCTCGCCGCGGATGATGCGCTGGCGCAGGCGGGCGTGCAATTGCGCCGCGAACGGGGGCGGGCCCCCGGCGGCGGAAAGGGTTTCGGTCGATGCGGGGTCCATGAATCCTCCCTGGAACCCGCATTAGTTCGGGACCGGACCTTGCGTCAACCTTTCGGGCGGCGGTGAAAGCTCATCACCGTGGTCTGGCGATAGAGCTGGCCCGGCTCCAGCCGCGCCGAGGGATAGCCGGCATGGTTGGGCGCGTCCGGCCAGAGCTGGGATTCCAGCGCGATGCCGGCATGGCGGCCATAGGGCCGGCCACAAAGGCCCGGTGCGCCGGGCGCCAGGTGGTCGCCGGCATAGATCTGGAGCCCCGGCTCGGTCGAGCGCAGGGTCATGGTCAGCCCGCCTGCCTGGAGCACCGCCACCTTGCGCGGCACGATGCGGCGCCGGTCCGAGAGGCAGAGGTTGTGGTCGATGCGCGGCCCGTCCAGCCGCTCGCCCAAGGGGACGGGATTGCGGAAATCCAGATGCGTGCCCTGGACCGTCGCGGGGCCGCCGCGCGGGATCATCTCCTCGTCCACCGGCAGGTAGGTCTCGGCCGGGACGGTCAGCCGGTGGCCGGCCACGGTCTCGGTGCCGTCCAGGTTGAAATAGCTGTGCTGGGCGAAGTTGCAGAAGGTGGTGTCGTCCGAGGTGGCCAGGATCGTCAGCATCAGGACCGGGCCGGGCAGGATGGACCAGGTCGCCCGGATCAGCATGGCGCCGGGAAAGCCCATGTGGCCCGCGGGCAGGTGGTCGGCCAGCGCCACCGAGCTTTCGTCCCAGTCGGCCAGCATCCAGTTGCGCGTGCCGCAGCCGTCATGGCCGCCATGAGCATGTGGCGGCCGTCCTGGTTGCGGTCCAGTTGCAGCCTTTGCCCGTCCAGCACCGCGCGGCCGTGGGCGATGCGGTTGGCATGGCGCCCGATCACCGCGCCGAAATAGCGGCCCTCGTCCAGGTAGGGCGCGAGCCGCGGAAAGCCCAGCACCAGCGGATGCCCGACCCCGGCCAGCCGCAGATCCTGCAGCGAGGCCCCCAGCGTGATGACCGAGGCTGTCAGCCCATGGCCCGAGATCGTCGCCTGCATCACCGGCCGGCCGTCCGGCAGCAGGCCGAATGCACGTGGCATCATGCGCGGACCCGCGGTTCGGGCCGGCCCTGGGCGCCGGGGTCCAGCAGCCAGGTCCGGCCGTCCTGCGGCCCGTGCCTGCCCTCGGCGGCGCTGGTCACGATCAGCTGCGCAAGGCCGGGGCCGCCGAAGGCCGGGCAGCTGGGCTGGCTGGCGGGCAGGGACAGGCGGCGCAGCAGCCGGCCGTCCGGTGCATGGCAGACGACCGAGCCGTTGCCCCAGCGCGCGTTCCAGAACCGGCCCTGCGCATCGGTGACGGCGCCATCGGGGAATTGGTCGGTCCCGGCCAGGTCCAGGAAGACGCGGGCCTCGGCGCAGGGCCAGCCCTGTTCGTCCAAGTCTTGCGACCAGACGGTCTGGGCGGCGGTGTCGGCGAAATAGGCCAGGCGACCGTCGGGAGAAAAGCAGATCGCATTCGGGATGGACATGTTTCCCCGCAACAGGCGCAATTCTCCGTCAAGATACCGATAGATCGCGCCTGTTCCAGCCCTTCCGTTGCGTGCCATGGTACCGATCCAGAATCCGCCGAAAGGATCGGCCCGCCCGTCGTTCGAACGGTTGCCGGGCCGGTCGGCCTCCAGCGGTGCCAGCCGTTCCTGCCGGCCGTCGCGCAGGTCGAAGCGGATCAGCGCGGTTTCGCTGGCGATCAGCAGCCGGTCGCGGTCGATCCAGCCCGCGGCCGAGACCATTTCGCCGAACCGCCATTCCAGTTCGTTCCCGTCCTGCCGCGACAGCAGCCGGCGACCGAGGATGTCGAACCAGAAGGGCTGGGCGCGTTCGGGATGCCAGAAGGCGCCTTCGCCCAGTTCGCAGATGCGGGAGTCGAAGACCCGCGCGTTCATGCGCAGGCCCGCAGCGCCGCCACGATGTCGCGCGCGCGGGCGGCGACCGTCTCGGGCCCGTCGCCGGGGCGATAGAGTGCGCTGCCGATGCCGAAGCCCTGCGCCCCGGCATCCAGCCATTCGGCGAAATTCGCCGGGCCGGCGCCGCCCACGGCATAGACCGGCAGGTCGGGCGGCAGCACGGCGCGCAGCGCCCTGAGCATGCCGGTGCCGGCCTGGTCGGCGGGAAACAGCTTCAGCCCGGTCGCGCCGGCACCGATGGCGGCGAAGCATTCGGTGGCGGTGAAGACGCCGGGCCAGGATTGCAGGCCGCGCGCCCGCGTCGCACTGATCACCGCCGGATCGGTATTGGGCGAGATGATCAGCCGCCCGCCGGCATCGGCCACCTGCGCCACCTGATCCACCGTCAGCACGGTTCCGGCACCGATGGTCGCCTGCCCGGCCAGCGCCCCTGCCATCAGCCGGATGCTGTCCAGCGGGTCGGGCGAATTCAGCGGCACCTCGATGCGGTCGATGCCGGCATGGACCAGGGCGCGGGCGACGGGCAGGGCATCGGCCGGGGTCAGGCCGCGCAGGATGGCGATGATGGGCAAGGTCATGGATCCTCCGGCGAATCGAGGCGGGCGGCGGCAAGGCTCTCCGGGACCGGCGCCGTGCCGTTCTTGTGGCATGGCTGCGCGCCGGCCGCCAGCAGCGGGCTTTCGTGAAGCCGCGCCAGGTCGGGCGTGCCGACGATCATGGCCGGGCCGTCCTGCCGGAAGCCGCGCGCCGCGGCGCGTTCGGTGCCGATCAGCTCGTCCAGGATCAGCGGGTCGACCTTTTGCGACAGCGCCTTGGCGATCCCGATCGGCTGCCGCCCGCCCATGCCCGGGCCGCCGGCCTTGGTTTGCGGGCCCCCGCGCAGCCCGGCCTGCGCCGGCAGGTCGGCGGGATGGCGGTTGGTCTTGCGGCGGTCGATGACGCCGCGCCGCGCGATCCCTTTGCCCGGGAGAATGCTCTCGGCGACCGACATCCGTCGCACCGGCGCCAGTTCCCCATGGGTGATGACGATGCCCGGCGCCTTGCCGTCCCTGATGGCGCGGAATGCCATCGGCCGGCCGTCATGGAGGATCTCGCAGCGCCGGACGGCCATGTTGACCTCGTCCAGGGCCTTCACGCCGGGAAGTTCCTTGGCGATGCCCCGCATTTGCAGAATCGCGTCCATGGCCACCCCTGCGATGCCCGATGGCGCGGTCGCCACCGCCGGCGGCGGCGCATGGGAAGCTCGCTTCAACCGGTCCCCGGCGTAATGGCCCGAACCGATCAGCGCCTCGGCAAGGTATCTTTTGGTCACGGCCGCCGGCTCCAGCAGGCATGAGGGCACGGGCTCGAGGCCGTTGTCGCCGCTTTCGGTTTCGTTCACCTCGGGCATCTCGCCCTGCATCATGGCATCGACCATGGCGGCCGCCTTTGCGGTCGGGGCCGGCCGGCGCCTCCCCTTGCTGCATGGGATGCGGAAAATCCGGCTCCTGCCTCGATTTCGCGTGGCGGCGGTGGCCGACCGCCTGGCTCGCTGCGGGGGCCGTTCCGGCCGGCATGTCCGTCCGTCCAGCGGAATGCGAATGTCCATACCATAGCTGGGATACGGATGCCGGCCTGTATTGCCTCAGGCATCGGCGCAGAGGTCGGACCAATCGGGATGGCGCTCGAACTGGGCGCGCACATAGCTGCATGCCGGCACGATCAGCACGCCGCGCGCCCGCGCATCCGCAACCAGCCGCCGCACCATCGCGGCGGCCGCGCCCGAGCCGCGCATGGCGTCGGGCGCATAGGTGTGGTCGGCGACGATGATGCCGGGGCCCCCGGCATGCCAGGTCAGCTCGGCCTCGCCCTCGATTCCGGGCATGGCAACGGCATAGCGGCCGGAGCTGCCGTAATCCTCATGGGTGACATGGATGGTCGGTTGCACCATGGTTACCTCCGTCTCGTTGCCGCCATAACGCATGGCGCGCCGGATCCGGTCCATTCCCGGCGCTTGCGACGTTGCGGCAAGCGGCCTGCCGTCAGCCCGGCTGTGGGCGGGGCGATCCGTCCCGGTTCGGCGCCGGCCTGGGATCCAGCGTCAGGATGCGGCGCAATTCCGGCGAGAACGGCCCGGCAAGCTGTTCCAGCATGGCGATGTCGATCTGGATGCCGCCCATGCCGTCCTTGATGGCGCGCAGCCCGGTGCGGTGCCAACGCCCGCCCAGCCTGCGCTCGATTTCCAATGAGTTCGAGCCGCAGTCGAGCGGCAGGCGCAGATGCCGGTCAAGCCGCAGGTAAAGCGGCACCGGCCGGCCCTTTCGCGCGCTGCCGACCAGGCGCAGCCCCCGCTTGGCGCTGGGGTGCGCATGCAGAGGGGTTTCGCCCAGCCCGACGGCCAGCTCCACGAGCATGCGGCGCGAGATATAGCCGGGAACGGCGGCAGCTTCGGCCGTACCGGTCCCGTCCTGCGGCCCGGCAGAGGTTTGCGATTCGGCGGTCCGGGGCGTATTGGCCAGGATCGCTGCCTGGGCGGCCGAGACCTCGGCCTCGGCGATGTCCTGCGGCGGGCCGGTGGCGATCAGGCCTTGGCCGCCGCCGACGGTGGGCGCGAGCCCGGCCCGGATCATCTCGCACATGACATCCTCGAGCCGGGAAAGTCGCTCGATCGCCTCGCCCATGGCGGCGCGAACCTCGTCCAGCCCGTCGGAAGGGCCGGAAACCTGACGCAGCGGAAGGGTCACGCCCTTACCGGGCCGGCCTTTCCCCGTCTTTCCGATTCCCTTTGCCATCGCGCTCCGCCGCCCTTCGACATTGCCTTGGCGGCAATCCTATGGCCCCGCGGCGCGCTTGGCCATATTTGTCTTGAGAGGCGGCGGGAACGGGCCGATGGCCCGGTCAGGCGCGTTCGGAATACTCGAAAAGCTCGGTATTGACGACGATGTCCTCGTCCACGCCGACAAAGGGCGGGATCATGACACGCAACCCGTTGTCCAGGATCGCCGGCTTGAAGCTTTTCGCGGCGGTCTGGCCGTTCAGCACCGGCTCGGTCTCGGCCACGCGGCAGATCACTTTCTGGGGAATGCGCACCGACAGCGCCTCGTCGCCGTAATATTCGACCGCTGCGATCATGCCGTCCTGCAGGAAGGGCCGCCGTTCACCCAGCAGGTCGGCGTCCAGTTCGGTCTGCTCGAAGGTCTCGCTGTCCATGAACACCAGCTTGCCGTCGGATTCGTACAGGAATTGCTGGTCCTTGGTTTCCAGCTGCACCTGTTCGACCTTGTCCTCGGAACGGAAGCGTTCGTTCAGCTTGCGCCCGTCGCGCAGGTTCTTCAGTTCGACCTGGGCAAAGGCGCCGCCCTTGCCGGGCTTGACGTGGTTCACCTTGACCGCCGCCCACAACCCGCCGTCATGGTCCAGCACGACACCGGGCTTGATTTCATTGCCATTGATCTTGGCCATTCAGGATCACCTTGAAAAATTTGGAAAATCGCCCAGGGTTCGGGGGTTGAACCGCGATTGCGCGCACCTATATCCATTGCCGTGCCTCATGGCAACCGAAACGCCTTTCAAGCGTTGTCAAGGGTGCCTTCGCATTTCTGCATGTCGCAAGATCGTTGCTTTTGGCGGCTATTCTGCGTATCTGCCGGGGCTTGCGCCCCGTGCATGGCGGTCATGCGGCTGGAGGCATACCGAATCACGGCGCGGATGGGCTAAGCCGGCCAGCGCCGCCTATGAGGCAAGATGATGCAGCAGCCTTGGCAAGGGCCGAGGTGCGGGGGCTCCGCAAGAAAAACAGGATAATGATGATGCGCGATTTCGTGGATGGCTCGGCTTTCAATTTCGAACAGGGACAGCGGGCCCGCAAGCTTTTTGCGGCCGTTGTGCTGGCTGCGCTGGACGATGCGATCGCCGATGACAAGAAATACGGCAACGGGCCCGATCAGATTGCACGTTGGGCACGCTCGCGCGATGGGCGCGAGGTGCTGTCCTGCGCCGGCATCGACCCGAACGAGCGTGTCGTGAAGGGGCTGATGGAATTCGTGGCCAAGGGCGTGCGCACCTCGGTCGCGCTGTCGCGCGAGGAAAGCGAACGCCGCCACGCCGCGGAAGAGGCCGACGCGGCGTAAGCGCGTCCGCCGCGCATTGGCTGGGCCGTCCCGAGGGGCGGCCTTTTTTGTTGGGGATGGGGAAAGGTCAGCTTTGCGGGGCTACAGAGCCGCCAGTCGGCCCCTAACAGGCGGTAGTTCGGCGAGGGCGTTTCAACGTCAGAAGCGCGATCACATCTCGCAGGTCTTCCGGTGAGGAAATGCCGATCTTCAGCCACTTGCCATCGTGATAGGTTTCCGCTGCATCATACAGCCCCATCAGCCGAGGGCTGAGTTTGTCGCGCCGAGCATCCACTTTCTCGCGCTCCGCCCCGCCCAGCACGACGACCGCTGAGAACGCACGGTATTCAGGCAGCAAGGTGCAGAAGGCCTTGGATTTCTTGTAGCGCAGAGACCAGCCGTGCTTCTTGCCACCGTATATCCAATCCGGTGTGAAGACACTTGGGTATTCAGCGGCGATCCAGTCCCGCAGTGCAGACCATTGTGCAAATGCCTCCGGGCCGATCCAGTCGCGGATCAACGCATCGTCTGGCGCCGCAGACTTGTCGGTGAGCCGCTCCCCGATCTGTGGTGACTGATCCATGCCGCAGTTTTTCGTGCTATCCGTCCCACTATTGCAAATGCTCGACTGTCCGCAATGGGCTCAAAAGCCGCATCTGCTTACCCTCCTTACCCGAACAGATACAGCGCCAGCGGCGCGATGATCGAGGTCAGCACCGCGTTCAGCCCCATGCCGATGCCGGCGAAGGCGCCGGCGGTCTCGTTCACCTGGAAGGCGCGGGCCGTGCCGATGCCATGCGCGGCCACGCCCAGCGAAAAGCCGCGCGCCCGCCAGTCGCGGATCCCCAGCGCATTCAGCAGCGGCGTGGCGATGATCGCGCCGAAGATGCCGGTGATCAGCACCAGGACGGCGGTGATCGTGGGCTCTCCGCCCAACCCCTCGGCGATGCCGATGGCCACGGGCGCGGTGGTGGATTTCGGCGCCAGGCTGGCCAGCATCACCTCGGACAGCCCGAAAGCCTTGCCGATGGCCAGCGCCGAGACCACCGCCGTCGCCGAGCCCGCCAGCAGCGCCGCGACCAGCGGCAGGGCCGCCTTCCTGACCCGGCGCAGGTTGTCGTAAAGCGGCATTCCCAGTGCCACCGTGGCCGGGCCCAGCATGAAATGCACGAATTGCGCGCCCTCGAAATAGGTCTGGTAGCTGGTGCCGGTCAGCCCCAGCACGCAGGCCAGCAGGATCACCGCGCACAGCACCGGATTGGCCCAGCTTTGCCGGCCCATGGCGCGAAAGAAGCTGTCGCCCAGCCAATAGGCGATCAGCGTCGCCGTCAGCCACAGCAGCGGCCCTTGCGTCAGATAGCTCCAGATCAGCGCCGCGTCGGTCATTCCTCGGTCCCGCCCGTCCAGCGCACCACGGCGCGGAACACCAGCGCCCCCGCGGCGATGGCGAGCGCGGTCGAGACGGTCAGCGCCAGCGCCACCGCCAGCCCGTCGCTGCGAAACTGCCCCAGATGCGCCACCACGCCCACCCCCGCCGGCACGAAGAACAGCGACAGATGGCCCAGGATGCCGGTGACGACCGGGCGCAGCATCTCGGCCAGCGCCGGGCGCAGGCTGCAGGACAGCACCAGCAGCAGCAGGCCCAGCACCGGACCGGGCAGGGGCAGGCCAAGGCTGCGGGTGGCAACCTCGCCGATAAGCTGGAAGACCAGGATGATGGCAAGCGCGGGAATCATGCCGGCCAGATTAGCAGCGGATTTCTTGTGGTGAACCCTTAAATCTTGTGGATAACCGCCCAAGCCCCGCCATATCTTGGGGTTTGTGTTGACTTGAGCGCCCCGATGGCGAAAAATCCGGGGGATTTGAACGATCGTCGTGGACCCTTCGCATTGCGTTTCGACCGCCTGCGCCTCAATGGTTTCAAGAGCTTCGTGGACCCGACCGACCTGGTCATCCACGAGGGGCTGACCGGCGTGGTCGGCCCGAACGGCTGCGGCAAGTCGAACCTGCTCGAGGCGCTGCGCTGGGTCATGGGCGAAAACCGGCCTACCGCCATGCGCGGCGACGGGATGGAAGATGTGATCTTTGCCGGCACCGCGCGGCGTTCCGCCCGCGCCCATGCCGAGGTCACGCTGACCATCGACAACAAGGACCGCCTTGCCCCCGCCGGGCTGAACGATGCCGACGCGCTGGACATCACCCGCCGCATCACCCGCGACGCCGGTTCGGCCTATCGCATCAACGGCAAGGAAGTGCGGGCGCGCGACGTGCAGATGCTGTTCGCGGATGCCTCGACCGGGGCGCATTCGCCGGCGCTGGTGCGGCAGGGGCAGATTTCCGAGCTGATCAACGCCAAGCCCAAGGCAAGGCGGCGCGTGCTGGAGGAGGCGGCGGGGATTTCCGGCCTCTACCAGCGCCGGCACGAGGCCGAATTGCGGCTGAACGCGGCCGAGGCGAACCTGACCCGCGTCGACGACACGCTGGACCAGCTGTCCACGCAGGCGGCCAGCCTGGCGCGGCAGGCCCGCGCCGCCGCGCGCTATCGCGAGATCGGCGCCGCACTGCGCCGGGCCGAGGGCGTGCTGCTGTATCGCCGCTGGGCCGAGGCCGACCAGGCCAAGGCCGCGACGGCCGAGGCGCTGCGGGCCGCGATCCGCGCCGCCACCGAGGCCGAGGCCCAGGCCCGCCACGCCATCGCCGCCCGCGAGGCGGCCGAGGCGAAGCTGCCGCCGCTGCGCGAGGAGGAGCAGGTCGCGAGCGCCATCCTGTCCCGCGCCACCGTGGAACGCGAGGCGCTGGACGAGGCCGAGGCCCGCGCCGCCCAGGCGATCCAGACCCTGCTGGCGCGCATCGCCCAGCTCGACCGCGACATCGAGCGCGAATCGGCGCTGAACCGCGATGCCGGCGAGGTGATCGAGCGGCTGGAATGGGAAAGGCGCGAGCTGGAAAAGGCCGGGCAGGGCCATGATGAGCGGCTGGAGGCCGCCGGCCATGCCGCCGAGGAGGCCACCGGGGCGCTGCGCGAAGTCGAGTCCAAGCTGGCCGAACTGACCGACGAATCCGCCCGTCTTGCCGCCCGTCACCAATCCGCCGAGCGGCTGGTCCACGACCTGCGGCAGATGCAGGACCGCGCCACCCGTGCCGCCGCCGAGGCCGAAGCCGCCGCCGCCCGCGCCGCCGATGCCGGCGCCGAGGCCGATGCCGCCCGCGAAGCTGCCGAGGAATCGCAGGAAGAGGCCCGCGAGCGCGTCGAGGCCGCCGAGGCGGCGCTGGCCGAGGCCGAGGAGGCCCGCGCCGCGCTGGAGGCCGAGGAATCCGCCGCCCGCGCGGCACGGGCCGAGGCGGAGGGCGAGGTTTCGGCGCTGAATGCCGAGATGGCGGCGCTGAAGCGGCTGGTGGAACGCGGGCAGGGCGGCGATTCGATCCTGGATCTGGTGCGGGTCGCACGCGGCTACGAGACGGCCTTCGGCGCGGCGCTGGGCGACGACCTGGGTGTCGGGCTGGCCGAGGACGGCTCGGGCTGGCACCGGCTGCCGGGCTACGGCTCGCCGCAGCCGCTGCCCGCAGGCGCCGAACCTTTGGCGCCGCATGTCGAGGCGCCAGAGGCGCTGGCGCGGCGGCTGTCGCAGGTCGGGCTGGTCGCGGATGCGGCCTTGGGCGCGGCGATGCAGCCTGCACTTGCCCCCGGCCAGCGGCTGGTCACGCGGGCGGGCGACCTGTTCCGCTGGGACGGCATGCGGGTGATGGCAGGCGAGGCGGCGTCCTCGGCCGCGCTGCATCTGCAAAAGGTCAACCAGCTGGCCGAGCTGGCCGAACAGGCCGAGGCGGCGCAGGCCCGCGCCGAGGATGCGCAGGCCGCGCATCAGGCGCTGCGCGACCGCCACCTGGCCGCGGCCGAGGCCGAGAAACGCGCCCGTGATGCCAGGCGCGAGGCCGAGCGTGGGCTGTCGGATGCCGTGCGCGCCGTCACCCGCGCCGAATCCGAGCTTTCCATGGCACAAAGCCGCGCCGAATCGGCCCGCGCCGAACTGGCCCGGCATCGCGAGGATGCGCTGGACGCCCGCGCCCGGCTGGCCGAGGCCGAGCAGGCGCTGGCCGAGCTGCCCGACCGCGGCGCGGCGGCCGCGGCGCTGGACCATGCCCGCATGGGCGTCGAGGCGGCGCGCATCGCCACCATGACCCGGCGCAGCGGGCTGGACGAGCTGCGGCGCGAGGCCAATGCGCGGGTCAAGCGCCTGCAAGAGATCGCCAAGGAGGAATCCGGCTGGCGGCTGCGGCTGGACCAGGCCGGCACCCGCGCCGCCGAACTGGCCGCCCGCCGCGATCAGGCCGCGGCCGATCTGGAGGAAGCCGAGGCCCAGCCCGAGATCCTGGCCGAGCGCCGCGGCGTGCTGACCGAGGCCGAGGCGCAGGCCGCCGCCCGCCTGGCCCGCGCCCGTGCCGCGCTGTCGGCCGCCGACCAGGCGCTGCGCATCGCTGCCGAGGCCGAGCGCGAGGCCGAGCGCGCCGCATCCGACGCGCGCGAGACCCGCGCCGCCCGCGAGGCCCGCGCCGAAGCCGCCATCGAGGCCGAATCCGCCGCCCGGTTGCGCATCCACGAAGAACTGGAGGCCACGCCCGAGGCGCTGCTGGACTCTCTGGGCGAGGTCGAGGAGATCGCCGCCGAGGCGCTGGAGGAGCAGATCGCCCGGCTGCGCCAGCAACGCGACGCGCTGGGGGCCGTGAACCTGCGCGCCGACGAGGACAAGCGCGAGCTGGAGACCGAGCGCGACCGGCTGGGCGCCGAGAAAGAGGATCTGACCGAGGCGATCCGCAAGCTGCGCCAGGGCATCGGCAGCCTGAACCGCGAGGGGCGCGAGCGGCTGCTCTCGGCCTTCGACACGGTGAACGCCAATTTCACCACCCTGTTCACGCATCTGTTCGGCGGCGGCGAGGCGCGGCTGGTGCTGGTCGAATCCGACGATCCGCTGGAGGCGGGGCTGGAGATCATGTGCCAGCCTCCGGGGAAAAAGCTCTCGACGCTCAGCCTGCTTTCGGGCGGCGAGCAGACGCTGACGGCGCTGGCGCTGATCTTTGCGGTGTTCCTGGCCAATCCGGCGCCGATCTGCGTGCTGGACGAGGTGGATGCGCCGCTGGACGACGCCAACGTCACCCGGTTCTGCGACCTGATGGACGAGATGACGCGGCGGACCGAGACCCGCTTTCTTGTGATCACGCACCACGCCGTCACCATGTCGCGCATGGACCGGCTGTTCGGCGTGACCATGGTGGAACAGGGCGTCAGCCAGCTGGTCAGCGTCGACCTGAAGCGCGCGGAGGCTCTGGTGGCCTGACGCGCAAAGCGGTAATCAGCGCGCGATTTCCGCAATGGAGAAGATGATGCGAACCTTGGTTCCCCTTGTGCTGGCGGCGCTGATCCAGGCGCCCGCGGCGCAGGCGCAGGTCATGGGCGATCCCGAGGTGATTCGCCTGCTGATGGCGGATTTCGGCCTGCCGGCCAAGCTGGTCACCGACGGCGCCGGCGATCCGCTGATCGAAAGCCGCATCGACGGCACCAGCTTTCAGGTCTATTTCTACCAATGCGAAAAGACCTGCGCGGCGATCCAGTTCTCGGCCGGGTTCGACCTGGACGATGCGATGCCCGAGAGCATGGCGAATCGCTGGAACCGCGAGAAGCGTTTCGGCAAGGTCTGGCTGGACGAAACCGGCGATCCCTTCATCGAGATGGATATCGGGGTTGCGGGCGACGGCATCGGGCGCAAGAATTTCGACGACGCGCTGGACACCTGGCGCATCGTGCTGAGCGATTTCCGCGACTTCATCGACTGGTAGGAGGATAGCATGTCCATCGAGACGAAACTGGCAGAGCTGGGGATCACGCTGCCCGACGCGCCCGCGCCGGCGGCGAATTACGTGCCCTATGTGATGACGGGCAACCTGCTGTTCGTTTCCGGCCAGATCAGCCCGGCCAAGGGCCGCCTGGGCGCCGACCTGGCGGTCGAGGAGGGGGCCGAGGCGGCGCGCGGCTGCGGCCTGGCGCTCTTGGCGCAGGCGCGGGCGGCGCTGGGGTCGCTGGACCGGGTGGTGCGGGTGGTCAAGCTGACCGGCTTCGTCAACTCGACGCCCGAATTCACCGACCAGCCCGAGGTGATCAACGGCTGCTCGAACCTGATGGTCGAGGTCTTCGGCGACAAGGGCCGCCATGCCCGCGCCGCCGTCTCGGCCCCGGCGCTGCCGCGCGGCGTCGCGGTCGAGGTCGAGGCGATCTTCGAGTTCGCCTGATGGGTCTTCACCCGGATTTCCTGCGCCTGCCGATCGCCCATCGCGGGCTGCACGGGCCGGGCGTGCCGGAAAACAGCATGGCGGCGTTCCGCGCCGCCATTGCCGCGGGCTATGGCATCGAATGCGACATCCAGCGCGCCGCGGACGGCACGGCGCTGGTGTTTCACGACGACGACCTGCCGCGCCTGACCGGGGCCGAGGGGCTGGTCAGCGTCCTGGGCATCGACGCGCTGTCCATGCTGCGCATCATGGGCACCGAGGAGCATATCCCGACGCTCTCGGAACTGCTGGACGAGGTGGCGGGCCGGGTGCCCTTGCTGATCGAGATCAAGGACCAGAGCCTGCGCGTCTCGGCCGAGGTGGGCGATCTGCAGGCCGAGGTGGCGCGGCTGCTTTCCGGCTATGACGGCCCGGTCGCGGTCATGTCCTTCAACCCGCATGCGGTCGCGGCTTTCCACGCTGCCGCGCCGGGGGTGACGGTGGGGCTGACCACCTGCGGCTATGAGGCCGTGGACTGGCCGATGCTGGACGACGCCACCCGTGCGCATCTGGCGGCCATCGCCGATTTCGACCGGGTGGGGGCCGGCTTCATCTCGCATGACCGCCGCGACCTGGGCAATCCGGCGGTGGCGGCGCTGAAGGCGCGCGGCGTGCCGGTGCTGTGCTGGACGGTGCGCTCGGCCGCCATCGAGGCCGAGGCGCGCCGCGTCGCCGACAATATCACATTCGAGCATTACCTGCCCGCCAAGCCCTGACAATCGCCGCGCCCGCGCCTATGTTGCCCGCATGAGCGAGCTTGCCGTTTCCGTCCTGCCTGCGATTTCCGGGATCGACGCCGCCGAATGGGATGGCTGCGGGGCGGACGCCACCCCTTTCACCACGCATCGCTTCCTGTCGGCGCTGGAGCAATCGGGCTCGGTCGGCGAGGGGACGGGCTGGCACCCCAGCCACCTGGTCGCGCGGCTGGATGGGCAGGTGGCGGGCGCGGCACCCTGCTATGTCAAGACCGACAGCCAGGGCGAATACATCTTTGACCACGGCTGGGCGCAGGCCTATGCGCGGGCCGGCGGGCGCTATTACCCCAAGCTGCAATGCGCTGTGCCCTTTACTCCCGTCACCGGGCCGCGGCTGATCGCCTCCAGCCCGGCGGTGCAGCGCGCGCTGCTGGCGGCCATGGCGCAATTCGCGCAGCAATCGGGCCTGTCGGGCGCGCATGTCACCTTTTGCACCGAGGCCGAGGCGCGGCTGGGCGAGGCGGCCGGTTTCCTGCCCCGCGCCAGCGAGCAGTTCCACTGGCTGAACCGGGGCTATCGGACATTCGACGATTTCCTGGCCCAGCTGTCCTCGCGCAAGCGCAAGGCGATCCGCAGGGAGCGCGAGCGGGCGCAGGCTTTCGGCGGCAGCATCCACAGCCTGACCGGCGACCAGATCCGGCCCGGGCATTGGGACGCCTTCTGGCGCTTCTATCAGGATACCGGCGGGCGCAAATGGGGCCGGCCATACCTGACCCGGGCCTTCTTCGACATCCTGCACCACACCATGCGCGACGACTGCCTGCTGGTCCTGGCCGAGCGCGACGGCCGGCCCATCGCCGGTGCGCTGAACCTGATCGGCCGGGACGCGCTTTACGGCCGCTATTGGGGCTGTGTCGAGGACCACCCCTTCCTGCATTTTGAACTGTGCTATCACCAGGCCATCGACTGGGCCATCGCCCATGGCCTGTCCCGCGTCGAGGCGGGCGCGCAGGGCGAACACAAGCTGATGCGCGGCTATATGCCCAGCCAGACCCATTCGCTGCATTGGGTCGCCGACCGCGGCTTTCGCAAGGCCATCGCCGATTACCTGGAACGCGAACGCGAGGCGGTGGGCGAGGAAATGGCGATCCTGGCCGAGATGGGGCCGTTCCGCCGCGGCGCGGTCAGGGACGCTTGACCAGCCGGAACGCGGCCGAGGCGCCCCAGCCCGCCGCCACCGCGATGGCCAGCGACATGATGCCGTAGATGAAGGGTTGCTCCAGCGCCAGGCGATAGAGCCAGCGTTCCAGCCCGACCTTGCGCACCTCGATGGGCGCGCGGAAGGTGTCGATGACCCGGCCCTGGCGCAACAGGAAGATGCGGGTGCTGTAGACGCCCTCGACCAGGTTGGCAGGCAGGCGGACATCGGCGCGAAACAGCGTCTCCTCGGCCAGCCGCACGGCGCCGTCGTCCTGGCGGTAGACGTCGGCGGCGCGGCGCAGGCGGATCAGCGCCTCGGTATAGGGCACGGCATCCTCGACCTCCATCGGCCCGGCAAAGGCGCGCATCGCCAGCGGGATCGAGATGCGGTGGCGCTGGTCCTCGGCCGCGGGCAGGATCAGGTGCAGGGGCCGCGTCGTCGCCACCACGTAGAAGCTGGGGGCCGAGCCGATGCTGACCCGGCCGGTATTGACCCAGATGCCCAGCCGGCGTTCCTTGTGGCGCACGGTCAGCGCCTGGGCCGGCCCCTCCAGCGTGACGATTACGTCCAGCGGCTCGCCCGCCGGGATCCGCGTCTCGCGCTTGATGGCGCCGTAGATGATGATCTCGGAACCGTCGAAGCTGGTGGTGATGTCCACGTCGTCCCGCGACAGCCCGGCGACGATCTGCTCGGGCGGCTGTTCGGGGATAGCCGGCTGCGCATTCGCCGGCAGCGCCAGCAGGACCGGCGCCAGGACGGCGAAAAGCGCATGCCGGATCATCGCAAGATCCCCGGCGTGATCGAGTAAAGCTCGTCCGGGCGCAGGAACAGGTCCAGCGCTAGCTTGCCGCAGACCCCCAGCACCAGAAGTGCCAGCAGGATGCGCAGCTGTTCGGCCCGCAGCCGGGCGCCCAGGTGGGTGCCGATCTGCGCCCCGGTCACGCCGCCGACGATCAGCAGCACCGCCAGCATCACGTCCACCGTGTTCGAGGACACGGCGTGCATCAGCGTGGTATAGGCCGACAGGAAGGTGATCTGGAACAGCGAGGTGCCGATGACGACCTTGGTCGGCATGCCCAGCAGGTAGATCATCGCCGGCACCATGATGAAGCCGCCGCCGACGCCCATGATCGCGCCCAGCACGCCCACCGCGGCGCCGACCAGCAGCACCGGGATCGAGCTGATGTAAAGCCCCGAGGCGCGGAACTTCATCTTCCAGGGCCATTTGTGCACCCAGCCGTGCTGGTGGCGGCGCATCGGCTTGATCGGCCCGCTGCGGCGCGCGCGGTGCAGCGCGCGCAGGCTTTCCTGCAGCATCATCGCGCCGATCAGCCCCAGGAAGACGACATAGCAAAGCTGCACCACCAGATCGACCTGGCCCAGCCGCGACAGCATGTTGAACAGCAGCACCCCGGCCGAGGAACCGACCAGGCCGCCGGCCAGCAAGACCCAGCCCATGCGGAAATCCACCGTCTTGCGCTTGACATGCGCCAGCACGCCGGAAAAGGACGAGGCCACGACCTGGTTGGCGCCGGTCGCCACCGCGATGGCCGGCGGAATGCCGATGAAGAACAGCAGGGGCGTGATCAGGAAGCCGCCGCCGACGCCGAACAGGCCCGACATCAGCCCGACGATGCCGCCCAGGCCGATCAGCACCAGCGCATTGACCGCCACCTCGGCGATGGGAAGATAGATCTGCATGTCCTGCCCGGCTTATTGCCTTGTCCCGATGCTGCCCCGGCAACAGCCCTGCGTCAAACGCTTCCATGGCCTTTCGCGCGGGTTGTCGCAAGCCTGTGGCGCGGATAAAGCAGATGTGACGGGCAGATATGGCGGCGAGGGACGCGGGCGGCGTGGACAGCGGCCCGGCGCGGCGGCCGGACAGGAAAGACCATGCGCATTCTGATCACCAATGACGACGGCATCAACGCTCCGGGGCTCGAGACGCTGGAGGCGATCGCGACCGAGGTCGCCGGACCGGGCGGCGAGGTCTGGACCGTCGCCCCCGCCTTCGAGCAATCGGGCGTCGCCCATTGCATCAGCTATGTCCATCCGACCTTGATCGCCGAACTGGGCCCGCGCCGCTTTGCCGCCGAGGGCACGCCGGCCGATTGCGTCCTTGCCGCCATCGCCGACGTGATGCGGGACAATCCGCCCGACCTGGTGCTGTCGGGCGTGAACCGCGGCAATAACTCGGGCGAGAACGTGATGTATTCCGGCACCGTGGGCGGCGCGATGGAGGCGGCGTTGCAGGGCCTGCCCGCCATCGCCCTGTCGCAATACATGGGCAGCCGCACCGCGGTTCTGGACGATCCGTTCCAGGCGGCGCGGGCGCATGGGCCGCGGCTGATCCGGCAATTGCTGGATTATGGAGACTGGACCTCGGACGAGGATTTCCGGCTGTTCTACAACATCAACTTCCCGCCCTGCGACGCGGGTTCGGTCAAGGGCACGCGGGTCGCGCCGCAGGGCCGCCGCCAGGGCGTGCGCTTCGAGGTCGAGCCCTATCACGCGCCGAACGGCCGGCGCTTCCTGTGGGTGCTGGGCGGCTCGCAGACGGCGCAGGCCACGCCGGAGAGTGACGTGGACGCGAATATGCGCGACTATATCTCGCTGACGCCGATGCGGCCGGACCTGACCTGCCACAAGACCTTGGCCGAATTGCGCGGCGTGCTGGAGGAGGGCTGAACCAGGCATGGGCGACGATCCCGAGACTGCCGAACGCAAGATGCGCTTCCTGTTCGCGCTGCGGCAGCGCGGGGTCACCGATCCGCGCGTGCTGGAGGCGATGGAGCGCATCGACCGCGGCGAGTTCGTGCGCGGCCATTTCGAGGATCGCGCCTATGACGACACGCCCTTGCCCATTCCCTGCGGCCAGACCATCAGCCAGCCCTCGGTCGTGGGACTGATGACCCAGGCGCTGGAGGTGGGGCCGCGCGACAAGGTGCTGGAGATCGGCACCGGCTCGGGCTACCAGGCGGCGGTGCTGTCGCTCTTGTGCCGCCGGGTCTATACCATCGACCGCCACCGCCGGCTGGTGGCCGAGGCCGAGGCGCTGTTTCGCCACCTGGGCCTGCCCAACATCACCGCCCTGGTCGCCGACGGCTCGCGCGGGCTGCCCGAGCAGGCGCCCTTCGATCGCATCATGGTGACGGCGGCGGCCGAGGATCCGCCGGGCCCGCTCTTGGCGCAGTTGAAGATCGGCGGTATCATGGTGGTGCCGGTCGGGCAGTCGGATGCGGTCCAGACCCTGATCCGCGTGCGGCGCGGCGAAAGCGGCTTTGACTATGACGAATTGCGGCAGGTGCGCTTCGTGCCGCTGGTCGAGGGGTTGGGACAGACATGACCCCCGGCCGTCCAGAGTGAGGAACGGGCAGATGATCAAGATCAGGCAGTTGGCGATGCTCGCCGGCGCTGCGATGGCGCTGGTGTCCTGCGGGCCGCAGGGTGGCCTGGATTTCAGCAATTTCGACCCCGACCTGCGGCGCTGGGGCCGGGGCGGGCTGGAAACTGCCGGCGCGGCCGCGCGCGCCCAGCCCCGCCCGGCGCCGGACCAGCGCGGCGTGATCTCCTATCCCGGCTACCAGGTCGCCATCGCGCGGCAGGGCGATACGGTGGCCACCATTGCCGCCCGGCTGGGGCTGAACGCGGCCGAGCTGGCCAGGTACAATGCCATCGAGGCCAATACCGTGCTGAATCCCGGCGCGGTGGTCGCCCTGCCGCGCCGCGTGGCTGCCGGGGCGCCTGCGGCGGCGCCCATCGTCTCCTCGACCGGGCAGGTCAGCGATCCCTTTGCCGGCCAGGGCGTCCGGCAGCCGGAGGTGCCCCCGGCCGCGGGGGCGGGGGCCGTGACCGCGCAGACCCTGCCGGCGGCAAGTCAGCCCAAGCAGCATGTCGTCGCGGCCGGCGAGACGGCCTGGTCCATCGCGCGCAAATACAATGTCTCGGTCAACGACCTGGCGCAGTGGAACGGGCTGCGGCAGGACATGACCCTGCGCATCGGCCAGCGCCTGCTGATCCCCGTGGCCGGGCAAAGCCGCCCCGCCACGGCAGTCGTCACCGCGCCCGGAACCGGCAGCCCGACGCCGCGCCCGCCTTCCTCGGCCGAGCCCCTGCCGAACGAGCGTACCCAGCCCGCCGCCAGTGCGGTGAACAAGCCGGCCGGCCCCGACCTGGGCAAGACCCGCACCGCCGCCTCGGGCAGCGGCAAGTTCCGCATGCCCGCCAACGGCGCCATCATCCGCACCTACCAGAAGGGCAAGAACGACGGCATCGACATTTCCGCGGCCCCCGGCAGCCCGGTTTCCGCCGCCGGCAGCGGCACCGTCGCCGCGATCACCCGCGACACCGACCAGGTGCCGATCATCGTCATCCGCCACGAGGGCAACCTGATGACCGTCTATGCCGGGCTCGAGGATGTCGCCGTGACCAAGGGGCAAAGCGTCAGCGCCGGCACCCCGCTGGGCAAGGCCCGCAGCCAGGGCGTCGTGCATTTCGAGGTGCGCAACGGCTTCGACAGTGTCGATCCCGAGAAATACCTGAACTAGGCCGCCCCGCGCGCCCGTGCCCTGCGGCGTGGGCGCAAGCCTTCTTTCAGGTCACGGCGGCGGGCCGGGCAAAGCGCGGGTCTTTCCAGCTTGCGCTTTTCAGAACCTCCTCCAGCGCCTCGACCGCGCGCAGCACGTCGACATGGCGCAGGTAGAGCGGCGCAAAGCCGAAGCGCAGCGTCGAGGGCGCGCGGAAATCGCCGATCACCCCGTGCGCGATCAGCGCCTGCATCACCGGCCAGGCATGGTCGTGGCCGAAGGCGACCTGGCTGCCGCGGCGGGCGGGCTCGCGCGGGCTTTCCAGCCTTAGCCCCAGCCCGGCGCAGCGCGCCTCGACCAGCTGGATGAACAGCTCGGTCAGGGCCAGGCTTTTCGCCCGCAGCGCCGCCATGTCCACCCCGTCCCAGATCGCCAGCGCGCCTTTCAGCGCCCGCATCGACAGGATCGGCTGGGTGCCGCATTGAAAGCGGCGGATGCCGGGGTCGCCCTCGTAGCCGGTCTCGAAGGCAAAGGGCCGGGCATGGCCCCACCAGCCGCTGAGCGGCTGGCGCGCCTGCCCCTGATGCCGGCGCGCGACATAGATAAAGGCCGGCGCACCCGGCCCGCCGTTCAGGTATTTATAGGTGCAGCCGACGGCGAAATCCGCCCCGGCAGCGTCCAGCTCGACCGGCAGCGCCCCGGCCGAATGGCACAGATCCCAGACAGCGATGGCGCCCGCCGCCTGGATGCGCGCGGTCAGCGCCGCCATGTCGCGCAATGCGCCGGTCTTGTAGTTCACATGGTTGACCAGCACCGCCGCGACATCGGCGTCCAGCATGTCCTCGATGGCCGGGCCGTCCACGCCCTCCAGCCGCAGCCGCGCGCCGGGCAGGGTCGAGACCACGCCCTCGGCGATATAGAGATCGGTCGGGAAGCTGCCGCTTTCCGCGACGATGGTGCGGCGCCCCGGCCGCAGCGCCATGGCGGCATGCAGCGCCTTGTAGATGTTGACCGAAGTGGTGTCGGCCACCACCACCTGCCCCGGCGCCGCGCCGATCAGCCGGCCGATGCGGTCGCCCAGCTCGATGGGCAGGTCGAACCAGCCGGCGCCGTTCCAGCTGCGGATCAGCCCGCCCGCCCATTCGTCGCGGGCGGCGCGCAGCAGCTCCTCCTGCGCGGCGCGGGTCGGCACCCCCAGGGAATTGCCGTCCAGATAGACCTCGTCCGGGGACAGGATGAAGGCGTCGCGCAGATGGCGCAGCGGATCCTGCGCGTCCATCGCCTCGATCGCGGCACGGTCGGGAAGGGTCATGGTCGGTCCTTGGCTGTTCATTCCGGCGCCGGGCCGGTCGAGTTGCGGATGATCAGCTCATGCGGGCCGACGCGCTGCAATTCCTTCAGCGGCCGGCCCTCCAGCAGGCCGGCCAGGCAATCGGCCAGCGGCTCCCAGCTGTCGCGCAGCGGCGCCTTGGTCACGCTGAGCGCCGGGAAGAAGGCCGAGGCGCGCAGCGCCGGCATGTGGTCGTCATGCGCCATCACCGAGACGTCGCCGGGGATCGACAGCCCCAGCGCCTCCAGTGCCTTGTAGACCCCCTTGGCGATATGGACATGGCTGCAGATGATCGCGGTGGGCCGCGGGCCGCCCAGGCGGAACATCTCGACGGTCGAGACCAGCCCCAGCGCCTCGGTCATCTCGCCGTGCCGGGTCAGCGCCGGGTCGAAGGCGATGCCGGCCTCCTCCAGCGCCCGGCGATAGCCGCGCAGCCGGGCCGAGGCGAAGCTCAGCCCCTGCCGGCCGTTGATCAGCGCGATGCGCCGGTGGCCCAGCCCGGTCAGGTGGCTGGCCATCTGGTAGAGGATGCCCTCGTTCTCGATGTCGAAATAGGCGTGGTCGGGCGCGGGGCCGATGCGGCCATGCACGACGAAGGGGATGGCGTTTTCCCGCAGGAAGGCCACGCGCGGGTCGTCGTCCGAGGGGCTGAACAGCACGAAACCGTCCAGAACCCCGTTGCCGATCAGGCGCTTGTAGACCTCGATGATCGGCTCTTGCGGGCGGGTGACATGCAGCACGAATTGCATGCCGCGACCCGAGAACTGTGCCGAAAGCCCGGCGACGCCCTCGATGAACAGCCCGTCCTCGGCCAGGTTGGTCGATTGCGGCACCACCAGCGCCACCATGCCCGAACGCCCGGTCACCAGCTTGCGCGCCGAGATATTGGCCTGATAGTTCAGCGACCGCGCCACGGCCTTGACCCGCTTGCGCGTCGTCTCGTTCACGTCGGAATGGTCGTTCAGCGCCCGGCTGGTCTGCGTGACCGACAGCCCGGCGGCCCGCGCGACATCCTTCAGCGTGGCCAATTCCCCAGCTCCCCCCTTGGGCCGGCGCCCGGCCGCCTGCTTGCCCCGGAAAATGTCTAGAACATCCGCCCCGCCCGGTCCATAGCCGCGATCCTGGGCATGGCGCGGGGCAAGGCACGGCCCTTGCCGGATCGGCCGCGCATTCGGAATGGGTCAAGCCCGGTGCGGCACGACCGGGCTGGCCGGTCCCATATCCTGACGGATGTCGCCGAAGGCGCGGCCCGGCAGAGCCGGCGGCCGGGGCATACGGCGTGCGCCCCACCCAAGGGGGCCCAGGGCCCGCGGCGGCGTCATGCCGCAAGCTCGCCGCATGGGGACGCGGCGGGCTCGCCCGCCGCCGCCATGCGTGTCAATAACAGCCGATCTTGGCGATCCGGCCGCTCTCGCCGATCTCGAAGTTCATCCGGTCGGCGCGGTAGTCCATCGTCACCGCATCGCGCGGGCCGATGATACGGGTGCCGGCGGGCAGGATCATCCTGTCCAGCACCGCGCGCGGCTGGCCGACCAGGCCGCGGAACGGCGCGGCGTTGCAGCTGTCAGCCTCTGGCCCCGGCGGCTGCGCCGGGGGCGGGGCCGCGACACAGGCAGCCAGCGCGCAAAGCGGTGCCAGCAGCAGGAAGCGGCCGATCCCCCGCATCGTCAGCCGCAATCGATGTTGTAGATATTGCCGGCCGCATCCAGCCGGAAGACGATGCGCAGCGGATCGTATTCCTGCGGCTCGATGCCGCGATATTCGACGACGCGATAGTCGCGGGTCACGCCCAGGGTCGGGATGATGCTGCCGGGCTGGCCCAGGGCCGAGACATAGTTCTTGGCATGGCAGGCGTCGGGTTCGCGCGATTCCAGCCCGCTGACACCGGCCACCGGCACGGGCGGCAGCGGCGCGACGGCCGGAACCGGCTCGGGCGCCGGCGCATAGGCCGGGGCGCAGGCGGCCAGGGGGGCAAGGGCAAGAAGCGCGATCAGGGCTCGGGTCATCGGCAATCATCCAGTAAGGGAATTCCTGGCGCGGCAGCATAAGGGCGCGGCGTGAGAATGAGAAGCGGCGCCTTGACGAATAGGGCGCGGCGTTGCCGCGAAACCGCGTGAGCCGCGGCCTATTCGGCCGCTTCGGCCAGCGCGTTCCGGCCATTGCATAGCAGGCCAGGAACATGGCCACCGCACTGCGGTTCACCTTGCGCAAAAGCTCCTTGTCCACCGATTGCGGTCCCAGGAACAGGGCGCGGTCGTGGATCGTGACCCCGGCCAGTTCGATCAGCTGGTCGGCGGCCAGTTCCAGGTCGGGAATGCGCAATTCGCCACGCTGGACGCAACGCTCCAGGTAGGCGATCAGCTGCTGGCGCAGAAGCGCCGGCCCCGATTCGTAATATTCCTGCGCGAGCGAGGGGAAACGCTCGGCCTCGCCCACGCTGACGCGGAAGATGCGCAGCCCGAATTCCGAGATCATATGCGCCGAGATGATCTGCACGATGAAGGGCAGGACCTGCTCGACCGGCAGTTCGACCTCGATCAGGGCGCTGGCATCGGCTGCCTCGCGGGCAAGCTCGTTGCGGAAAACCTCCATGAACATCACGCGCTTGTCGGGAAAATAGCTGTAAAGCGTCGCCTTGGACACAGCTGCCTCGCGGGCGATGTCATCGACACTCGCCCCTTCGAATCCATCGCGCAGGAAAATGGTCCGGGCGCCTTCCAGCACCTGCAAGAATTTGCGACCACGCGTTACCGGAAGAGCCTTAGGCATCCGCAAGAACCCCCTGATTACTCCTTAACTTGCCCTGCGTGTTCCGCAGAACGGAACTCAGACACCGTAACGCCGACGCAAATCGAGCCTTCCCGTTCATAAGGGCAAACCGGATTCGTTGCAAAGGTTCTGCGCGGTGAAGCGCAATATGTCTAAAAGTGTGGCCTGATTGGCCCAGCATTCCCCTTGGATCAATAACGAATCGCCTTTGCCGGGGGCCTTGTGACGCGGGCGGCAAAAACCTGAAGAAGCGGCGCATTCTTTTCCGGCCCGCATCGCTGCGCGCCGGCAGGATGGGAAGGCCGCGGCGGCGAGAAAAATTCTCAGGTGCCGTGCCCGCTTGGCGTGATTCGCCTGCGCGGGGCTCCGGTACCGGCCAGGGTCGCCGCCGCGGCCCGGCCGGCCGTCGGGCAAGGCGGGACGCTTGACCGGCCGGGACCGGGCCGACCTGGGCGCGCTTGCCTCCGGCCGTGGCGGCCTGCCGGCCAGGGCGGGTCTCTGCCCTCCGCCTTGCCGGGCAAGCGGCGTTTTGTCGCAGGCCCGTGCCGTCATCCGCTGCCCCGCCGCGCCCTGTCGCGCCGCGCCCGCGCGACCAGGTCCTTTCGCAGCGCCTGCACCGCCTCGCCNGTCTCTGCCCTCCGCCTTGCCGGGCAAGCGGCGTTTTGTCGCAGGCCCGTGCCGTCATCCGCTGCCCCGCCGCGCCCTGTCGCGCCGCGCCCGCGCGACCAGGTCCTTTCGCAGCGCCTGCACCGCCTCGCCGCGGCCGAATTCGCGCGCCGCCGCCTGCCGGGCCTGTTCATAGCCGGGCAGGATCCGGGCAAGCTCTTCCTCGGCGGCCAGCAGCGCCCGGCTGCGTTCCCGCGCCAGCAGGTTGGTCAGCCGCGCCTCGGCCACGGAAAACGGCTGGTCGGTGCGATAGATCGCCTGAAGCTCGGCCTCCAGCCGGTCGATCTGGTGGCGGATCGCCTCGACATGGGCGCGAAAGGCGGCCAGGCGGCGCATCTCCATATCCGCCTTGAGCCGGGCGATCCGCTCAAGCCCGGCCAGCGCATCGCGGCCCTGTCTCATCCTTCCTCCCGGCGGCGGGGGGCGCTGCCCCAGCCCTCGCGCGCCTTCTTGCGCATGGCCTCGGCAAAGCGGATCGCGGCGGCGACCGGGGCGAAATGCTCGGGCCTGATCTCGCACCCGATCTCGACCGTGGCATGCAATGCGCGGGCGCAAGGCGGGTCCGACCAGACCGGCACCTGGTGTTCCTGCGCGCGCTCGCGGATGCGGCGGGCGACCTCGTCCACGCCTTTCGCCAGGCAGACCGGCGCCCGGCCGCTGCCGCGCTTCCATTCCAGCGCCACGGCGAAATGCGTCGGGTTGACGATGATCACATCGGCCTTTTCGACATCGGCCAGCATGGTGCTGAGCACGATGTCCATGCCCTTCTGCCGGCGCGCGGCCTTCAGGTGCGGGTCGCCCTCATTCTCCTTGTGCTCGTCCTGCATTTCCTGGCGGGACATGCGGTGCCGCCTGAGATATTCCAGGCGCTTCCAGATCAGGTCGATGACGGCGAAAACCGCGCCGATCCCCAGCGCCAAGAGCACCGCCCGGCGCAGGATCAGGCCCAGCCCCTCGATCCATTGTAGATCCTGCATGCCGCCCGAGGCCATCAGCCAGGACAGGAGCGAGGCGTAAAGGAACCAGCCGCCCACCCCGACCAGCAGCGCCTTGCCCAGCGATATGGCAAAACCCACCAGCCCGCTCTTGCCGAATTTCTGGCCGGCATTCCTGACCGGGTTGATGCGTTTGAAATCCGGCAGCAGCTTCTTGGGCGTCAGTACGACCGAGCCCTGGGCCACCATGCCCAGCAGGATCGGCAAGGCCATGATCGCGACCCCGGCCAGGGTCGCCAGCCCGGCCTGTCCCGCCAGCGCGCGGGCCAGGTCGGTGACGGCGCGGCCCGCGCCCTCGGGCCAGGGCTCGGCGCCAAGCGCGCGCGCGGCCATGCCGATCCAGGCCGGCGCGGCCCAGGCGGTGGCGAACAGCGCCGCGAACCAGAAGCCCAGATACATCAGCGCCGATTGCAGCTCGGCCGAGCGCGGGACATCGCCCTCCTGCCGTGCCTTGCGCAGCTTGCTTTCCGAGGCGTCGAACTGCTTGTCGTCGTTGCTTTCCCGGCTCATCGCAGCAGCGTTCCCATCTTGCCAAGGACCGCGTCGGCCCAGATCGACAGGATCGAGGGCGCCAGCACGACCAGCGCCAGCAGGGCCAGCAGAATCGCGCCGGGGGCGACGATGAAGACGACCGGCAGCGTGGGCATGACCTTGCTGATCATGCCCGACAGCACCTGGAACAGGAATCCGCCCAGGATGAACGGGGCCGCCAACAGCATGGCCAGGACGAACCCCTGCCGGACCAGCGCGACGGCGCTGGACAGCACCTCGGAGACCTGCGGCCAGTCGCCCAGAGGCCGCAGCACCAGGCTTTCGCGCAAGAGATCGAAGGCGAGGATCGGAAAGCCCAGGGCCATCAGCAGGGCGAGGCCCGCCAGGTGCAGCAGGTTGCCGATCGGATGCGGGGAATATTCGTTGGCGGCGCCGATCAGCTGCGACAGCGATGCGGTCGCGGCCATGGCCGTCGCCGCGATGTCCAGCGCAACCGCGAAGAGCCGCACCAGCCCGCCCAGAACCAGCCCGGTCAGGATCTCGGCCCCGGCCAGGGCGGCCAGGTGCAGCAGGCTGCCGATGTCCCCCAGGGGCCGCGCGCTCTCCGCCAGCAGGGGCGTGACCGCCATGGCCAGCGCGGTGCGCACCCGCACCGGCAGGGCGCGCTCCGAGAAGACCGGCAGCATCGCGAAACAGGCCTGCACCCGGCAATAGGTCAGCATCAGCGCGGCCAGCATGGCCGCCAGGCGCGGATCGGCCAGGAATTGCGTCATGGCGCCACCGTCCCCCGCAGCCGGATCTGCGCGGCGGGGTCGATCTCGTCCAGCCCCAGCACCGGTGTCGCGATCCCGGCCGAGGTCAGCATCATCCGCACCAGGCGCCGGCGATGGTCGGGCACGGCAAGCACCACCTCCAGGCCGGGCGGCAGCTCGGCCAGGGTGGCCTGCACGGCTTCGGCCAGGCGTTTCTGGATCTGCGGGACGGCATTGGTCCCGGCCCTGGCGCCTTCGGCCTCGTTGCGGGCGATCTCGGCCTCCCATTGCGGATGCAGTTGCAGCAACCCCAGATAACCGTCCTGATCCAGGAACTGTTCGGTGATCTGGCCGCGCAGCCGCTTGCGGACCTGTTCATAGACGGCCTCGGGCGAGGCGGCGTTGCGCGATTCGTGAACCGCGTCGGTGATGAGAACCAGGTTGCGGACCGAGATGCGTTCCTCCAGCAGACCGCGCAGCACGGCCAGCAGCATCTCGGGCGACACCTTGTCGGGCACCATGCTGTCGAAGAAGCGCTGGTTGACCTGGGCGCGATGCTCGTCCGACACGCCGCACAGCTCGCGGATCATGCGTTGCATCGAGGACAGGGTCAGAAGCGCGGGCAGGTTGGTCTTGACCACCTCCATCAGATGCGTGGACAGCACCTCCATCGGGGTGACGACCGTGGCGCCTGCGATCGCCGCCTCGTCCTGCCATTCCGGCGCGATCCAGCGCGCGGCGCTGCCGTAGACCGGTTCGCGCACGCTTTCGCCCGCAAGCCCCTCGAGCGTGGATTCCGCGCCCAGCGCCAACACGCCCTGCGGCCGCAGGACGCCCTTGCCGCGCACCACCCCGTGCAGGCGGATGACATATTCGCCGTCCTGGAAGCCGGTGCCGTCGGTGATGCGGACATCGGGCAGGATCAGCCCGTAGGCGCGGGCGACATGCAGCCGCAGGTTGGTGATGCGCTGGCCCAGCCCGCGCGCCGGGTCCAGCGCGCTGACGATCAGGCCCGCGCCGATCTCGACGCAGATCTCGTCGGTGTCCAGCACGTCGCCGATGCGGGTCGGCGCGGGCGCTGCGCTCCGGGGCTTGTCCGGCGCTACCCTGGGGGCCGGCCGGTCCTGGCGGGTGCGGATGAACCAGGCCGTCGTGCCCAGCACCGCCGCCAGGCCGAAGAACACCGGCGTCGGCATGCCGGGGACCAGGCCGATGACCAGCATCCCCGCCGCGCTGATGAAGGGAACCTGCCAGTTGCTGAGGAATTGCTGCGACAGCAGGTCTGCCGTCGTCTCGGTGGCGCCGCCGCGCGACAGCAGCAGAGCCGCGGCCATCGAGGTGATCAGCGCCGGAACCTGGCTGACCAGCCCGTCGCCGATGGTCAGCTTGGAATAGGTGCTCATCGCCTCGCCCAGGGGCATGCCGTGCAAAAGCACGCCCGCGGCCAGGCCGACGAACAGGTTGATCAGCGTGATGACCAGGCCGGCGATGGCATCGCCCTTGACGAATTTCGACGCGCCGTCGAGCGAGCCGAAGAAGCTGATCTCGCGCTGTTCGCGGGCGCGGCGGCGCTTGGCCTCGTCATGGTCGATGGCGCCCGAGTTCAGGTCGCCGTCGATGGCCAGCTGCTTGCCGGGCAGCGAATCCAGCGCGAAGCGGGCCGAGACCTCGGCCATGCGCCCCGACCCCTTGGTGATGACCATGAAGTTCACCACCGTGATCACAGCAAAGACCGTCAGCCCCACCAGGAGCGAGCCGCCGGCGACGAATTCGGCAAAGGCCTGGATTACGTGGCCGGCGGCGGCGGTGCCGCTTTGTCCGTCGGTCAGGATCAGCCGGGTCGACGAGATGTTGAGCGACAGCCGGATCAGCAGCGAGACCAGCAGCAGGACCGGGAAGGCCTGGAAATCGGTGGGCTTCTCCACCAGCGAGGCCATGACCAGGATCAGCGTCGCGCTGGCGATGGAGAGCGCGATTCCCAGGTCCAGCAGCCGCGCCGGCATGGGGATGACCATGGACAGCACGATCAGCAGCAAGACCCCGGTGATGATCAGCGGCCGGGCGGCCCAGCCCGTGCCTGCGCCTGTCTCGGCAATGCTCATTCCTGGGCTCCCTGGGGTCTGGCGGGCTCAAGCAGGCGCTCGATGCTCCAGGCCGGTCCGGCCAGCATGCCCGACCGCCTGAGAAAGATCAGGACCTCAATCCGGTCCGCGGGCGAAAGCCGCATCAGCCGGTCGCCCATGTCCGCCGGCAGCGGCTCGCCGTAAAGCAGCCGGTCGGTCGCCTCGCGGATCAGGCCGTCGCGGGTCGGTAGCCCGGCCGGGACGGGCTCGGCGGCGAATGCCGCGGCCAGGATCAGCATTGCGATCACGATGCCCTCTTCAGTTCGCGCAGCGCGTTCTCGACATCGCCGAACGAGGGGCGGACATGTTCGGGCGCGGATTGCCGGCCCACCTCGACGCAAAGATTGGTCGCATGCTGGTGCAGGCCGGCGATCAGCACCGATTTGATCACGTCGTAGAAGGCCTGGTCCTGCTTGGTCACCGCCCCGAGCCGCTGGGCGAAGGGCGCGACGAGCGCATAGGCCAGGAACACGCCCAGGAACGTGCCGACCAGGGCCCCGCCGATCATCTTGCCCAGCACCTCGGGCGGCTGGTCGATCGAGCTCATGGTCTTGATCACGCCCAGGACGGCGGCGACGATCCCTAGCGCCGGCAGCGCGTCGGCCATGTTCTGCAAGGCGTGGGGCGCGTGCATGGATTCCTCGTTCATCAGGCCGATGCGTTGCGACAGCATCTCCTCGACCTGATAGGGGTCGTCGTAGTTCAGGCTGGCGGATCGCAGCGTGTCGGCGATCAGCGTCACCACATGCTCGTCGGCCAGGATCCGCGGATAGGCCTGGAAGATCGGCGAGGCGCCGGGGCTCTCGATATGCTCCTCCAGCTCGACAGGGCTGGCGCGGGCGATCCGCAGCAGCTGGAACAGCAGGCACAACACGTCCTGCACGTCGGATTCATGCCAGCGCGGCCCCTTGAGCGAGCGGCCGATGCCGCCCAGCGCCTGCTTGATCACCGCCGTCTCGTTCGACAGCAGGAACGAGCCGATCGCCGCCCCGCCGATCATCATCATCTCGAAGGGCAGCGAATGCAGGATGACCCCCAGCTTTCCGCCGGCCAGGAGATAGCCGCCGAAGACCATCGCGAAGGTCACGACAATGCCGATCATGCCGAACATCTGTTCACCTACTTCCCGGCGGCCCGCAGGGCGCCCATGTATGAGGTCAGGACCGCGGCATGGCCCGGCTCGACCGAGGCCATGATGCGGGCACCGGTTTCCGGCTGGACGCGGGCCAGGATCTGCGCGGCGAAATCCGGCGGCAGGTTCGACAGGACCATGGCCGCCTGTTCCGGCTTCATCTGGTCGTAGACCGCGATCAGCCGCGCGATGTCCTCGGTCTGCGCTTGGCTTTGGCCGCGGCTGTTCTGGGCGATCTGCTGCCTAATCTTGCGCAGCTCGACCAGCCGCTCGGTCAGCCGCTTTTCGGCCGCGCCGATCTCGGCCTTGCGCCGCTCGATGTCCTGCATGTAGCGGTCGATGCGCAGGGCGCGCTCGCGCAGCGTCTCGGCCAGGGCCACCGCCTCGGGGACATCGGAGCAGCCGGCCATCAGCTCGGACGGCACGGCATGGGCCGACAGCCGCGACAGCCCATCCATCAGCATCGCCGCCTGGCCGGCCGCGGCCAGGATCATCACGCCGCCCAGGATCGACAGGACCGGCCTACGCATCCACCACCGCCCCTTCGCGCCGGCGGCGGCGTTGCAGCCGGTTTGACCGCTGCGGGCCGGGCTCGGCGAATTTCTGTTGCAGCATCCAGAAGGCGCGCTCCTGTTTGGCGCGTTCGATCTCCTCGGCCAGGGCCTGGGTCGCTGCGGTGGCCTCGGCCTTGGCCAGCAGGATGGATTTCTCCAGCCGGCCGATCTCGCTGGTCATGACGGCGATGGCGCCGCCCAGGCCGGTCTCCAGGTCGTTCAGCTTGCGCAGCCGGCGGGCCAGCATGAAGCAGAATGCCGACAGCCCGATGGTAAAGGTGATCAGAACGACTTGTAAAAGCTGGGCAATCGTCATTGGATCCTGAACTCCGTGATGAGGACATCGGTGAACGCCTCCTTGCCCAGGACGAAGACGGCGCGCGTCGCCAGCTCGTCCCGGACGATGTCCAATATTCCGCGTTTCTCGAAAGCGGCTGGGTCGATGTCGGTGAGAAAGCCGTTGAAGCTGTCCAGCAGGCGCGGGATCAGGTGCTCGACCTCGGCGCGGCGGTTCTGGTCGGTCTCGATCTTGACCGTCATCACCAGCGTCCGCCCCCGTGGCCCGGCCAGCGTCAGCACGATCTGGGGAATATCGACGAAGGCCACGGCCGGCGCGGTCATGGTCTGCACCTTTTCCGGCTTCGGCCCCAGAAGCGACAGGGGCGACCAGAATCCCAGCCAGGTCGAGGCAAAGCCCGCCCCGCCCAGGACCAGGGCCAACCCCAGCGGCAGCAGGATGCGCCCGATCCCCCCGCCGGGTTTTTCTTCCGCGTTGATGTCGGCGACATCGGTCATGGTGATTCTCCGTCCGTCCGGGGACTGGATAACACCCGCGGGCTAACCAATTCTTAATCGCCCCCGTGCCATGAAGGTCGCGACAAGGATAACGGCGATTCGAAGGGGACGGTTTTGCTGAAGCTGCAGGACTACTGGCGCGAAAGAAGCGCAAGACAAAGGGCCGTGCTGGCGGCTGCCTTCCTGTTCACCTTTGCCGCCATTGCCGGGCTTTCCTGGCTGGCCAGCCGGCCCGGCATGGCGCTGCTGTATTCGGGGCTGGATTCGCAGCAATCCGGCGCGGTCATGGCCGCGGTCGAGAAATCCGGCATCCCCTACCAGATCCGGGGCGATTCGATCTGGGTCGCGGAAAGCCGGCGCGACGAATTGCGCATGATGCTGGCCGGCGAGGGGCTGCCCTCGGCCGGCGGCAAGGGCTATGAAATCCTGGACGGCATGTCGGGTTTCGGCACCACCTCGCAGATGTTCGACGCTGCCTATTGGCGCGCCAAGGAGGGCGAGCTGGCGCGCACCATCCTGGCCCTGCCGAACGTCAAGGCGGCGCGCGTGCACCTGGCCGTGCCGCAGGGCCGCGGCTATCGGCGCGAGGCCGAGGCGACCGCCTCGGTCACGCTGACGACCGACGGCACGCCGATCAACCGCAGCCAGGCCAAGGCGCTGAAGTTCCTGGTCTCCTCGGGCGTGCCGGGCATGTCGGCGGACCGTGTGGCGGTGATCGACAGCGAACGCGGCGTCATTTCCTCGGGCGAGGATTTCGCCGGCGAGGACCGCGAGGCCGAGATGAAGCGCAATGTCGAGCGCATCCTGGCCGCGCATGTCGGCCATGGCAATGCCATCGTCGAACTGCACCTGGACGTGGTCAACGAATCCGAGTTCCTGACCGAGCAACGCTTCGACCCGCAGGAGCGTGCGCTGATCTCGCAGGAAAGCGAGGAAAGCGCCGATGAAAGCAGCAATGCGCAGCAGAGCGCGGTTACGGCCGCGTCGAACCTGCCCGAAGGCCAGGAGAATGCCGGCGACCAAGGCCGCTCCTCGCGGTCGGAAACCCGCCAGCGTTCGAATTTCGAGGTCAGCAAGGTCACGCGCGAGGTGACACGCCAGCCCGGCGCCACCCGCCGCCTGACCGTCGCCGTGCTGGTAAACGGCACCGCCCGGACCGAGGCCAATGGCGAAACCATGCTGGTGCCGCGAGAAGAGGCCGAGCTTCAGGCGATCCGCGAACTCGTCGCCTCGGCCGTGGGCTTCGACGAGGCGCGGGGCGATGCGATCACGGTGAAATCGCTGGCCTTCGCCTCGCTTTCCGAGGCGGGCACCCTGGCCAGAACCGGCGGCCTGCTGTCCAAGCTGGACCTGAACGGGCTGATCCGCATCGCGCTGGTCGGCCTTTTCGCGCTGGCGCTGGCGGCCTTCCTGCTGCGTCCGCTGCTGCGCTCGAGGCCCGCGGGCCATCCGGCGCAGGCCATGCTGGACCATTCCGAACCTCCGGCGGCGCTTGCGGTTGCCAGGGCCGAGGGCAGCCCTCCTCCGTCCCAGGCCAATGTCGTGCCCGAGATCGACTTTACGCCCATGGGGGCAGAGGACGGCGATCCGGTCACCCGGCTCAAGGATCTGATGAAATCGCGCAAGGACGAAAGCCTGCAGATCCTGTCGGGCTGGATCGAGAAACGTGAGGATGCGCTATGAGCCCCGCCGCGCTTCGGCTTGATTCCTTTTCCTTGGGCGCCGCGGGTGCCGGTGGGCTGGCACCCGCGGCCGAGCGCGAGGAAGCCTTTCAATGCGGTTATGAAAAGGGCTTGGCCGAGGGACGCGAGGCCAGCTTGGATGCGCTGACCCAGGCGCTGGCCGACCTGCGCTGCGACATGCGGATCGGCCAGGAAAAAGAGGTCGCGTTGCGCGCCGAGCTTCGCAAGGCGCTGGCGCCGGTGCTGCATGCATTGGTGGATGTGCTTGGCCCGCGCTCGCAAAGGGAGCGGCTGCGGCTGGCCTTGGCCGATGAGGTGGCGCGGATCGTCGAACACGCGCCGGACCGCGCGCTGGTGGTCCGTTGCCCGCAAGACCTGCAACCCGACCTTGCCGACTGCCTGGGCCGCGGGCAGTTTCCCCAGGTGCGGATCGAGAACCTGCCGCCGGGGCGGGAGATGGTCGAGCTGGTCGCGGGCCAGGGCACGATCCTCTTCGATCCTGCGGCGGCTTGCGCGGAACTGAAGGCCATCATCGACGACATCAAGACCGGGGACTGATCATGGACGATCTTGCCAGCCTTATTGCCACCGACCAGATCCAGGTGGAAATCGCCATCCGGCTGGGCGGCACGCAACTGACCGTCGCCGAGCTGTCGCGCCTGCGGCCGGACGACGTGCTGACCCTGGACCAGGACATGTCGGACGGCGTCGAGATCTGCGTCGGCGACAAGGTCATCGCGCGGGGCGAACTCGTCTCGGGCGATGAGACCGACAACCGGCTTTGTGTCCGCATCCTCGGCCCGGCAGGCGCATCGTGATCAGGCTGGTGCCTGTCCTTGCCCCGGTCCTTGCGGCCCTGCTGCTGCTGCTGCCGCAGGCCGCGGCGGCGCAGGATCTGCCGCTGATCGACCGGGCGGGCCTCGACGGGGCGGGCCTCGAAGCCGTCGCCGGCGGCATCGGCCGGCATGCGATCACGCTGCTGGCGGTGATGACGGCGCTGTCTCTGGCGCCGGGCATCGCCATTATGGTGACCTGCTTTCCCTTCATCGTGACGGTGCTCTCGATCCTGCGCCAGTCGCTGGGCTTGCAGCAATCGCCGCCGAACATGCTGATCGTCAGCCTGGCCATGTTCCTGACCTGGTTCGTGATGAGCCCGGTGCTGACCGAGGCCTGGCAGGTCGCGGGCGCACCGCTGCGCGACGGCGCGATCACCGTCGAGCAGGCGTTCCAGCGCGGCATCGTCCCCTTCCGCGGCTTCATGGAGCATCGCACCGACCCCGAGATGCTGGCCACCCTGGCCGAGATTGCCCCCGACCCACAGGCATCGCCCGACCGGCTGTCGGTGCTGATCCCCGCCTTCATGCTCAGCGAGATCCAGCGCGCCTTCGAGATCGGCTTCCTGGTGGCGCTGCCCTTTCTCATCATCGACCTCGTGGTCTCGGCTGTGCTGATGTCGATGGGCATGATGATGGTGCCGCCGGTGGTGGTGGCCTTGCCCTTCAAACTGGCCTTCTTTGTCGTGGTGGACGGCTGGGGCATGATTGCGGCCGCGCTGGTGCGAAGCTATCAATAACAAACCGTTCACCGCGCGTTCCGCGCTAGCTGGGGCCGGCGCATTCGCAAGGTCATGTCGTTCCGATATTCCAGGAGCTGCGAACTTGAACATCCGACCGGAAACGGACAGCAAACCAGATGGGAGCAGGGCGATGCTCCGCCTGCTTGGGCTGATCCTGGCGATTCTTGCGGCCTCGCCGGTCCTGGCCCAGGCTCCGCTCCGCGTGGAGTTCGTGCAGGTCGAGCAAGCCGAGCTGACCTTCGACGCCGCCCTGACCGGCACCATCCATGCCAAGGACAGCGTCGATATCGGCTTTCGGCTGGGCGGCCGCGTCGTGGAAGTGCTGGTGCGCGAAGGCGATCGGGTCAGCCAGGGCCAGCCGCTGGCCCGGACCGATCCCTTGCAACAGGAACAGGCGCTGCGCGTGGCCGAGGCGGCGGTCGCCTCGGGCGAGGCGGCCGAGGCCCAGGCCGACCAGGCGCTTCAGCGCGCCGATGCGATGCTGAAGCGTGGCGTGGGCACACGGGCTGCGCTGGATGCGGCAAGCCAGGCCCTGTCCGCGGCCAGGGGCGGGCTGGCGCAGGCGCGCACGGCCCTGGGCCAGGCCCAGCGTGCGCTGGAGGATACGGTGATCCGCGCGCCCTCCGATGCCATCGTCACCGCGCGCCGGGCCGAGCCGGGGCAGATCGTCGGAGCGGCGCAGGCGGTGATCTCGCTGGCTTCGGCGACCGGGCGCGAGGCGGTGTTCCAAAGCCCGGATTCGCCGCTGCTGCAGGGTGCGATCGGCGCGCCGGTGACGCTGACCGGCATCGATTTTCCCGATCTGCACATGACCGCGCATGTGACGGAGATCGCGCCGCTGGTCGATCCCGCCACCGGTTCGGTCACGGTGCGGGCCGAGATCGAGGACGCTCCGCCCACCGCCAGCCTGCTGGGCGCGGCGGTGCGGGGGGCGGTGCATTTCCCCGCGGGCAGCGGCATCGCCGTGCCCTGGACGGCGCTGACCTCGGCGGAGGGCCAGCCGGCCGTCTGGCTGGTGGGGGCGGACAACCGCGTCTCGCTGGCGCCGGTCCGGATCGAGCGATTCGCCAATGGCACGGTGATCCTGGGCGCCGGGGTGGAGCCTGGGCAGACCGTGGTCGGGGCGGGGGCGCAGATGCTTTACCCCGGCCGCGCGGTCGTGGATGCGGCAGCGAGGCAGGAATGATGCGCAAGGCCCTGATTCCGGCGCTGCTGGTGCTGGTCGTGCTTGCCGGCGGCGCGACCGGTTTCCCGCTGCCCTGGCAGAAACCCCAGGAGGCGACCGCCCCGGCCCCCCGCCCGGTGGCCAGCATCCTGGTCAGCGACGCCCAGGCTGCCGGCCATTCCATCCCCGGCGTGATCGCCGCCCGGATCGAGGTCGCCCTGGGCTTCCAGACCCTTGGCCGCGTGACCGCGCGCAATGTCGATGTCGGCGATGTCGTCCGCCAGGGCGACGTGCTGGCCACGCTCAATCCCGACGACCTGCAGGGCGATGTCCGCGCCGCCCAGGCCGCGGTTGAGGCGGCGCAGGTGGAGCTGCGCACCGCCCAGGCCACGGCCGAGCGCACGCGGGCCCTGGCCCGGCGCAACGTCGCCTCGACCGCGCAGCTGGAACAGGCCGAACGCGCGCTGGTCGCGGCGCAGGCCGCCGAGCAGCAGGCGCAATCCGAACTGATCCAGGCCCGCGACGCCGAAGGCTTCGCCGAGATGCGCGCGCCCTTCGACGGGGTGGTCAGCGCGGTTTTCGTGAATGCCGGCGCCGTGGTCAGCGCCGGAGAGCCGGTGTTGCGGCTGTCCACCCAGGACGGCATCGAGGCGGTGATCGACCTGCCCGATGTCGTGCTGTCGCGCGTGGGGCAGGGCGATCCCTATGAGGTCTGGACGGAAAACGACCCCGGTCGCATCCTGCCGGCGACGGTCTCGCAGATCGAACCGGTGGCGGATGCCGCGACCCGGACCCGGCGCATCCATCTGGCGCTTGGCGAGGATGCCGATTTCCGCCTGGGCGCGCTGGTGCGGGCGCGTCCCGCCGGCGCCGCCGCCGCGCGGCTGGTCCTGCCCCAGGCAGCCATCCTTGAACGCGACGGCGCCGAACATGTCTGGGTGGTCAGCCGCGACGGCGACCAGGGCACGGTCGCCCTGCGCCGGATCGAGACCCAGGGCCCGCCGATCGGCGGACGCGTCACCGTCGTCTCGGGCCTGGCCCAGGGCGAGGAGGTGGTGATCCGCGGCATCCATTCCCTGACCGAAGGCCAATCCGTGGGACCAAGCGTGAAACCATGACCAACCGCGGCTTCAACCTGTCCGACTGGGCGCTGCATCACCGTTCGCTGGTGTGGTTCCTGCTGATCGTCTCGATGGTGGCGGGCACGCTGGGCTATCTGCGCCTCGGCCGCGAGGAGGATCCGAATTTCACCATCAAGATCATGGTGATCAGCGCCTCGCTGCCCGGCGCCACCATCGAGGACACGCTGCAGCAGGTCACGACGCGGATCGAGACCAAGCTCGAGGAACTGGACGAGCTGAAATTCACCCGTTCGGTCACCATGCCGGGGCAGTCGGTGGTCTATCTGGAGCTGGATCCGACCATCCGCGGGCCGCAGGTGCCCGAGGTCTGGAAGCGCGTGCGCAACATGATGTCGGACATCCGCCCGGAATTCCCGCAGGAGTTCCAGGGCTTCCAGTTCAACGACGATTTCGGCGACGTGTTCGGCAATATCTATGCCTTCACCTCGGACGGCTTTACCCAGCGCGAGCTACGCGACCGGGTCGAGGATATCCGCAAGCAGGTCCAGGCCCTGCCGATGGCGGGCAAGACCCTGCTCCTGGGCGTGCGCAAGGAACGGATATTCCTGGAGTTTTCTTCGGCCCGACTGGCGGCGATGGGGCTGAACCACAACCAGGTGGTGCAGACGCTGGCGCTGCAAAACGCCATCTCGCCCTCGGGCATCGTGCAGGCCGGGCCCGAGCAGGTGCTGGTGCGCGTGGGCGGGCAGTTCGACGATGCAGCCGCGATCGCGGCGGTGAACCTGCGGGTCGGGGACCGCTTCTTCAACATCGGCGACGTGGCCACCGTGACCCGCGGCTACGAGGATCCGCCGAGCGCGCTGTTTCGCTATAACGGCAAGGAGGCCATCGGCCTGCAGATCGGTATGCGCGAGGGCGGCAACATCCTGGAATTCGGCCAGGAGGTCGATGCGCTGATGGCTGAGGTGGCCCGCGGCCTGCCCATCGGCATCGAGATGGCCAAGTTCGCCGACCAGCCGCATGTGGTGGACGAGGCCGTCGGCCATTTCGTCCAGGCCCTGGCCGAGGCGGTGGCCATCGTGCTGCTGGTCAGCTTCGTCAGCCTGGGCCTGCGCGCCGGCTTCGTGGTGACGCTGACCATTCCGCTGGTGCTGGCGATCACCTTCATCGTGATGGACATCTATGGCATCACGCTGCAACGCATCTCGCTCGGGGCGCTGATCATCGCGCTGGGGCTGCTGGTCGACGACGCGATGATCGCCATCGAGACGATGATCTCGCGGCTGGAGGTCGGCGACAGCCTGGAGCGCGCCGCCAGCCATGCCTGGAGTTCCATCGCCTTCCCGATGCTGACCGGCACGCTGGTCACGGTGGCCGGCTTCATTCCCATCGGGCTGAACAGCTCGGCGGCGGGTGAGTTCACCTTTTCGCTGTTCGTGGTGATCGCGGTTTCGCTGATCGTCAGCTGGATCGTCGCCGTGCTGTTCGCACCGCTTCTGGGCGTCACCCTGCTGCCCGCGACCATGGCGCATAAATCCGAACGGCCGACCTGGCTGCGCCGGCAGTTCCACGGCCTGCTCTTGTGGGGCATGCGCCACCAATGGCTGACCATCGCCATTACGCTGGCCGTGTTCGCGGTTTCGGTCGTGGGCATGCGCTTCGTCGAGCAGCAGTTCTTCCCGACCTCGGACCGGACCGAGATCATCGTGGACGTGACCGAGCGCGCCAATGCCTCGATCGCCAAGACCGATGCCGACATGGCCCGGATCGAGGCGATGCTGGCCGAGGAGCCGGACGCGCTGTTCTGGACCACCTATGTCGGCCGCGGCGCGCCGCGCTTCATCCTGTCGATGGATGTGCCCACCCCCGGCCCCTACATGGGCCAGATCGTGATCCAGACCCCGGACCTGGCGGCGCGCGACCGGCTCAAGGCGCGGCTGGTCGAATTCGCCGGGCGCGAGCTGATCGGCACCGACATCTATGTCAAGAACCTGGAAATCGGGCCGCCGGTGGGCAAGCCGGTGCAATACCGCGTCTCGTCGCCCGACCCCGAGCAGGCGCGCGACGCGGCGCGCGAACTGGCCGCGGTGCTGGCGACCGAGCCGCGGCTGCGCGACATCGCGCTGGACTGGAACGAGCCCGCCCGCGTGGTGCGGCTGGAGGTGAACCAGGACCAGGCCCGCCGGCTGGGCCTGACCAACGAGGACATCTCGGGCGCGCTGTCGGGCACTTTCAGCGGCCGCACGATCACCCAGCTGCGCGACGGGATCTTCCTGATCGACGTCGTTGCCCGCGGCTCGCAGGCGGATCGCGAATCGCTCGCCTCGATCCAGAACCTGCAGCTGGCGACGCCGACGGGGATGCCGATCCCGCTCGCCTCGCTGGCCAAGCTGGAATACGATACCGAGCAACCGCTGATCATGCAGCGCGACGGGTTGCCGACGGTGACGGTCAAGGCCGCCATCGCCAGCAAGGACCAGCCCGCCACGCTGGTCGAGGCGCTGGCCGAGAGGGTCGCGCGCTTCCAGGCCGGCCTGCCGCCCGGCGTCAAGGTCGTCGTCGGCGGCACGGTCGAGACCTCGGCCGAGAGCCAAGAGCCCATCGCGGCCGTGGTGCCGATCATGCTGCTGATCATGGCGACGCTGGTCATGGTGCAGATGCAGGGCTTCCGGCTGTCGCTGATCGTCTTTGCCGCCGCGCCGCTGGGGCTGATCGGGGTGGTCGCGGCGCTCTTGCCCTTCGGCGTGCCGATGGGCTTCGTCGCCATCCTGGGCATCCTGGCGCTGATCGGCATCCTGATCCGCAACTCGGTCATCCTGGTGCATGAGATCCAGGAGCTGATCGCGCGCGGCCATGCCAGATGGGACGCGGTCTTCGAGGCATCGGACAGCCGCGCCCGCCCGATCCTGCTGACGGCGGCGGCGGCCAGCCTGGCGCTGATCCCGATCTCGCGGCAGGTGTTCTGGGGGCCGATGGCCTTTGCCATGATGGGGGGTATCATCGCCGGCACGCTGGTCACGCTGATCTTCGTTCCGGCGCTTTACTGCGCCGTGTTCCGGGTCCGCCCGCCCCAGGGCGACCCGATGCCCGACCCCGAGGACCGCGCCCGCGCCGCCGCGCAGGAATAAGACCCCAAGGGCGAAGGCGTGCCCGCCGCGCCGCCGGTGGCATCGCTTGCGGACTTGCGCTCCGCTCAGCCCTCGGGGCCGGCGGCGATCTCGGCTGCGAAGGCGGGGCCGAAACGCTCCAGCCGCGCCGCGTCCAGATAGCGCGACAGGTCGCGCGGCCGCTCCTCGGCGATGCGGCGCAGGGCGGAATTGCCGACCGAGAGCGGCTTTTCCGTGCCGTCCTCGCCGCGCATCAGCCGGGCCTGCGCCTCGGCCAGCCGGTCGAACAGATCGGCCGAGGCCCGGCCGGCCAGCGCCCGGCGCGCCGGATGCATCGGCGCCACCTCGCCGGCGATGACGCGCAGGAATTCCTCGCCGTAGCTTTCCAGCTTCTTGGCGCCGACGCCGTTCACGCGGGCCATCTCGTCCAGCGTTTGCGGGCGGCTTTGCGCCATCTCGATCAGGGTGCGGTCGGGAAAGATGACATAGGCCGGCACCCGCGCCGCCTCGGCCAGTGCGCGGCGCTTGGCCTTGAGCGCGGAAAGCAGCGGCGCGTCCTCCTCGTCGACCTGTGTGCGCACCACCACGGCGGGGCGGGCGCGGGTCATGGCATCGCGGCGCAGGGTGATCCGCTCCTCGCCGCGCAGCACCGGATGGGCGGCGGCGGTGATGGCCAGGCCGCCATGGCGTTCCGGGTCGGGGCGGATCAGGTCGCGGCCCAGCATCTGCCGGATCACCGCCTGCCATTGCGCCTTGGACAGGTCGCGGCCGCAGCCGAAGGTCGGCAGCCGGTCATGGCCGCGTTGGCGGATGCGGTCGGTCATGGTGCCGGTCAGCACGTCGATGACATGGCCGGCGCCATAGGTCTGGCCGGTGCGCAGCACCGCCGACAGCACCTTCTGCGCCGCCTCGGTCGCGTCGAAGCATTCGGGCGGGTTGTCGCAGATGTCGCAATTGCCGCAGGGCGCGGCCTTTTCGCCGAAATAGCCCAGCAGGGCGACGCGGCGGCAGGCGGTGGCCTCGGCCAGGCCCAGCAGCGCGTTCAGCCGGGCATGGTCGGCGGCCTTGCGCTCGGGCGGGGCCAGCCCCTCGTCGATCTGGCCGCGGCGCAGGCGGATATCGTCGGGACCGTAAAGCGTCAGCGTCTCGGCCGGGGCGCCGTCGCGCCCGCCGCGGCCGATTTCCTGGTAATAGGCCTCGATGGATTTCGGCAGGTCGGCATGGGCGACCCAGCGGATGTCCGGCTTGTCGATGCCCATGCCGAAGGCCACGGTCGCGACCACGATCAGCCCGTCCTCGCGTTGGAAGCGCGCCTCGACCTCGCGGCGCAGGTCGGGCTCCATGCCGCCGTGATAGGCGACGGCGGCAAGGCCGGCCTCGTTCAGCGCGCCGGCCAGCGTCTCGGTCTTGGCGCGGGTGCCGCAATAGACGATGCCCGACTGGCCGCGGCGCGCGGCGGCGAAGTCGAGGATCTGCCGGCGCGGCCCGTCCTTGGGCTGGAAGGCCAGGTGGATGTTCGGCCGGTCGAAGCCGCGCAGGAAGATCTGCGGCTGCGCGCCGTCGAACAGGCGCTTGACGATTTCCTCGCGCGTTTCCGCATCGGCGGTGGCGGTAAAGGCGGCCAGCGGCACCGACAGCGCCCGGCGCAATTCGCCCACGCGCAGGTAGTCGGGGCGGAAGTCATGGCCCCATTGGCTGACGCAATGCGCCTCGTCCACGGCGATGGCCTGCACGCCGGCGCGGCGCAGCATGGGAATGGTCGCGCCCGAGGCCAGCCGTTCGGGCGCCATATACAAAAGCCGCAATTCGCGGGCATTGAGGGCCCGCAGAACCTCGGTGTTTTCCTCGTCCGAATTGCCGCTGGTCAGGGCGGCGGCGGCGACGCCCGCCTCGGTCAGCGCCCGGACCTGGTCGCGCATCAGGGCGATCAGCGGCGAGATCACCACCGTCAGCCCGTCCCGCATCAGCGCCGGCAGCTGGTAGCACAGCGACTTGCCCCCGCCGGTCGGCATGATCGCCAGCACGTCGCGGCCGGCGGCGACGGCATCGACGATCTCTTCCTGCCCCGGCCGGAAGGCGTCGAAGCCGAAGACCTGCCGCAGAAGGGGCGCGGCCGACATCTAGAAGCCGTAGAACCAGGCCGCGTTATTGGCGAGCGCGCGCTGCAGGATGATGATGCCGATGAAGACCACCAGCGGCGCCAGGTCCAGCCCGCCCGTATTCGGCAGGATCGAGCGGACGGGGCCGTAGATCGGCTCCAGCAGGCGGTTGAGCCCGTTCCAGACCTGCCAGATCAGCGGCTGGCGCAGGTTCAGCACCTGGAAGTTGATCAGCCATGACATGATGATATGGGCGATCATCACGAACCAGACCACGTCGAGTATCAGCATCAAGGCTTCGTAGAGCGTGCCCATTCCATCCCCTTCCGGCTGTTCCCCGGACAGGTAAGGCAGGCATCCGCATTGCGCAAGGCGCAGCATCGCCGCCGCAGCGTTCCGATTGACGCGTCCCGGTGCCGCGGCTAGCCCCGCAGCCGTCCGCCAGGCAGAAGAGGTCGCCGATGTATCCCATGCTCCGCTTTGCCAAGGAGATGCTGAAGTTCCGCAAAAGCGCCCGGATCGGAGTGCTGGACGCGCATGTCTCGACCCATCGCTGCTGGCCCTGGGATCTGGACCCCTGGATCGAGCTGAACAACGGCCGCACCCTGACGCTTTACGACCTGGGGCGGCTGCCCATGGCGGTGCGCACCGGCATCATCGGCACGATGCGGGAAAACGGCTGGGGCATCACCGTGGCCGGAAACACGGTGCGCTATCGGCGGCGAATCAAGGGGTTCCAGCGTTTCACCATGATCTCGCGCACGCTGGGCTGGGACGAACGCTTCCTTTACATGGAGCAAAGCATGTGGCGGCGGGGTGAGTGCTGCAACCACATGCTGCTGCGCGGCGCCATCACCTCGGACCAGGGCATCGTGGCGCCGGCGCGGCTGATGCAGGCGGCGGGGCGCGATCCGGTCAGCCCGGACCTGCCGGGCTGGGTGCAGGCCTGGATCGCGGCGGATGCCCAGCGGCCCTGGCCGCCGGTGCTGCCGCCGATTGCCCCCGCCGACCGGAATGCCGACTTGCCAGCCTGACCGCGCTGGGGCCTTATGCGCCCCGAAAGGCGGAACACAGGGTGCGCTTCAGCGCACCCCAAGGGCGGGGAACCATCATGGAACGCAGACGCATCTGGGGCTGGTGGTTCTTCGACTGGGCCAGCCAGCCCTTTGCGACGCTGCTGATGACCTTCATCTTCCCGGTCTATTACGCCGAGATCGCCCGCCGGCACTATGTCGCGCAGGGCATGACGCCCGAGGCGGCGGGGGCGGCGGCGCAGTCGCTCTGGGGCTATGGCCTGGGCATCTGCGGCGTCATCATCGCGGTTCTGGCCCCGGTGCTGGGCGCCATCGCCGACAATACCGGGCGGCGGCTGGTCTGGGTCTGGATCTTTTCCGCCTTCTACATGGCGGGCGCCTGGGGGCTGTGGTTCCTGATGCCCGACCAGCCGAACCTGCATCTGGCCATCGTCAGCTTCGGCATCGGGCTGATCGGCATGGAATTCGCCACCATCTTCACCAATGCCCTGCTGCCCGGGCTGGCGCCGCATGACGAGATCGGCCGCATCTCGGGCTCGGGCTTCGCCTTCGGCTATCTGGGCGGCGTCATCGCGCTGGCCGCGGTGCTGCTGCTTCTGGCCGAGAACGCGCAGACCGGCCGCACCATGCTGGGCATCCCGCCGGTGCTGGGCCTTGACCCGGCACTGCGCGAGGGCACGCGGGCGGTGGGGCCGTTCACGGCGCTGTGGTATCTGGTCTTCATGATCCCCTTCGCGCTTTGGGTGCCCGAGGCGCCGGGGCCGCGCCGCCCCCTGCGCCTGGGCGCGGCCATGGCTGAACTGGGCCGGCTGCTTGCCAGCCTGCGGCACCGGCATTCGCTGGCGGCTTGGCTGGCCTCGTCCATGTTCTCGCGCGATGCGCTGAACGCGCTTTACGCCTTCGGCGGGGTCTATGCCGGCACGGTGCTGGGCTGGCCGGTGTTCCTGGCCGGGGTCTTTGGCGTGGTCAGCGCCGTCTCGGCCGCCGTGATCAGCTGGATCGGCGGCCGCGCCGACCGGCGCTGGGGGCCCAAGCCGGTGATCGTCGCCTGCACGCTGGTCCTGATCGCGGTCTGCATCCTGCTGACCGGCATGAGCCGCCAGCAGGTGCTGGGCCTGGCGCTGGCCGAGGGCTCGCGCCTGCCCGATGCGCTGTTCTTCCTCTGCGGCGCGCTGATCGGCGGCGCGGGGGGCGCGCTGCAATCGGCCAGCCGCACGATGATGGTGCGCCACACCACGCCGGAACGGGCCACCGAGGCTTTCGGGCTTTACGCGCTGTCGGGCAAGGCGACGGCTTTCCTGGCCCCCCTGCTGATCGCCACGGTGACGGATGTGACCGGAAGCCAACGGCTCGGCATCTCTCCGCTCATCGTGATGTTCCTTCTGGCGCTGGTTCTGCTAGTTTGGGTCAAAGCAAAAGGAGAGGGCGCGCAGTGATCGGCAAAGCAGTGATCCGCAAATTCCTGACCGCCGCCGTGCTGGCGCTGACCGGGCTCGGCATGGCGCAACCGGCAACGGCCGACCCGCTGGCCCGCAGCGTCTTCGGTGCCGTCCCCGGCCCGACCGGGGGCGCCCCGGTCTCGATCGGGTTCTATTCCAAGGGCTGCGTCTCGGGCGCCATGCAATTGCCCGAATCCGGCCCGACCTGGCAGGCGATGCGCCTGTCGCGGAATCGCAACTGGGGTCATCCCGAGCTGGTCAGCTTCCTGATCGGCCTGTCGCAGGCGGCGCGCCAGGTCGGCTGGCAGGGGCTGTACATCGGCGACATGGGCCAGCCGCGCGGCGGGCCGATGACCTCGGGCCATGCCAGCCACCAGTCGGGGCTCGATGCCGATATCTGGATGCTGCCGCCGCAAAGCCTGCGCCTGACCGCCGCGCAACGCGAGAAGATCTCGTCGCAATCGGTGGTGAACAAGGCCGGCACCGCGCCCTCGGGCCTGTGGAGCGGCGGGCACATGGCGATCATGCGCGCCGCCGCCCGCGACCCGCGGGTCGAGCGCATCTTCGTCGATCCCGTCGCCAAGCTGGCGATGTGCCAGGCCGAGACCGGCGACCGCAGCTATCTGCGCAAGATCCGGCCGCTGGGGGGCCACGACTATCACTTCCACGTCCGCCTGGCCTGCCCGGCGGGCTCGGTCTGCCAGCAGCAGGACGCGCCGCCGCCCGGCGACGGCTGCGCCGAGGCGGCGGAATGGATCAAGAACCGCATCGACCCCAGCCGGGTCAAGCCGGTGCCGCCCGATCCCAACTATCGCCACCCCCGCAGCTTCCGGCTGAGCGAGATGCCCCGTCAATGCCAGGTCGTCGCCACCGCCCGCTAAGGCGCGGCGGCACGGCCGGTGGCGCGGCAGGGCGGCCCCGCCGCCTGCCGGGCCTTGCGCTGGCGCTGCTGCTTGTCTCGGCCTCATCGGCCTGCGCGGCCGATCCCTCGCCTCCGCCCATGCCGAAGGTGGAATATGTCGCGACCTATGTCTGGCGGATGGAGGACGAAGGCTTCGGCGGCTTCTCGGGCATCGAGATCAGCGCCGACGGCAGCCGCTTCACCGTGCTGTCCGACCGCGCCACGATCCGCTGGGGCAGCGTCCAGCGCGACGCGCAGGGCCGCATCCGCGGGCTGGAACTGGCCGGCCGCGCCCAGCTGCGCGACAGCGCCGGCAAGCCGCTGAAGCCCGGCTGGCAGGGCGACAGCGAGGGGCTGGCCATCGCCCCCGACGGCACGATCTGGATCAGCTTCGAGGGGCTGACCCGCGTCGCCCGCCACGACACGCCCGACAGCCCGGCCCAGCCCCTGCCCCGGCCGCCCGAGTTCAAGGCGATGCAGCGCAATTCCTCGCTGGAGGCGCTGGCGGTCCTGCCCGACGGCACGCTCCTGACCCTGCCCGAGCGGTCGGGTTCCCTGACCCGGCCCTTTCCGGTCTGGCGCTGGCGGAACGGCGCCTGGGACCAGCCCTTCGCGATCCCGCGCTCGGGCGACTGGCTGGCGGTGGGCGCCGATATCGGCCCGGACGGGCGCTTCTACCTGCTGGAACGCGACTTCAAGGGCCTCCTGGGCTTTCGCACCCGCGTCAGGCGCTTCGACCTGTCGGAAAGCGGCGTCTCGAACGAGCGGGTGCTGCTGGAATCGCGGCCGCTGCAATATGACAACCTGGAGGGCATCTCGGTCTGGCATGACGGGCAGGGCATCCGCATCACCCTGATCTCGGACGACAATTTCGGCTGGCTGCAACGCACCGAACTGGTCGAATACCGGGTGGCGGAATGAGCCCTGCGGCCTGCATCGCCGCGCTGGACCGCGCGGTCGAAAGCGCGCTGGCCGAGCGGCGGATCGTCGGCTGCGTGGTGTTGCTGGCCGAGGATGGCCGGCTGGTCCATGCCCGCGCCGCGGGCCTGGCCGACCGCGAGGCCGACCGGCCGATGCGGCAGGCGACCTGGCTGCGCTATGCCTCGGTCTCGAAGCCCTTCACCACGGTCGCGGCGCTGCGGCTGATCCAGGCGGGGCGGCTGTCTCCCGAGGATCCGGTGACGCGCTGGCTGCCGGATTTTGCTCCGGCGCTGCCCGACGGCAGCCGCCCCGCGATCACCGTGGACCAGCTGATGTCGCATCTGGCGGGGCTGGACTACGGCTTCAACCAGCCGCCGGACGGCCCCTATGCCCGCGCCGGGGTCTCGGACGGGATCGGCGACAGCGGCATCTCGCTGGCCGAGAACCTGCGCCGCATCGCCTCGGTGCCGCTGGACCGGCCGCCGGGCACGCGCTGGCGTTATTCGGTGGCGACCGATGTGCTGGGCGCGGTGATCGAGGCCGCGGCCGACATGCCGCTGCCCGAGGCCATGGCCCGGTTGGTGACGGACCCCTTGGGCATCGAGGCCGGCTTCCAGGCCCCGGACGCCGTGGACCTGGCCGCGAATTACGCCGATGCCCGCCCCGAGCCGCAACGGATGCGCGGCCCGACCCGTGTCCGCAATCGGCTGCAACCTGAGCAAAGCTATGCCTACCTGCCCGAGCGTATCCGCGACCCCTCGGCCTTTCCCTCGGGCGGCGGCGGCATGGCAGGGACGGCCGAGGCGGCGCTGGCGCTGCTGGAAACCCTGCGCGACGGCCCTTTCCTGGCCGAGAACCTGCGCGCCGAGGTCCGCCGCAACCGTATCCGCCAGCGCCATCCGCTGCGCGGTGCCGGCTGGGGCCATGCCTGGGCGGGCGCGGTCGTCACCGACGCGGATGCGGCCGGCATCGGCTTGCCGCAAGGCTGCCTCGGCTGGGGCGGCATCTACGGCCACAGCTGGATCGTCGATCCCGCGCGCGGCCGCAGCCTGGTCGCGCTGACCAATACCGCGATCGAGGGGATGAACGGTGCCTTTGCGGTGGAAATCGCCGCCGCGGCCGCGCAATAAGCCCGCGCAAGGCCGTTGACAGAATCTGCGGACGGCCTTATGCGGCCTTGCCCCGACGGGGCCGAGTCTCCGCGACCTTGCCAAAACGGAAAACCAGACATGTCCCGCATCCTTCCCGGCGTCATCGCCATGGCCGCCGTCGTGGTGGCCTCGAACATCCTGGTCCAGCACCTGCTGGGCGCCTGGCTGACCTGGGGGGCGCTGACCTATCCGGTCGCCTTCCTGGTGACTGACATCATGAACCGGGTCTATGGACCGGCCGCCGCGCGCAAGGTGGTCTATGCCGGCTTCGTGACCGGCGTGCTCTGCTCGGTCGTGGCCGCGGGGCTGGACAAGACCACGCTGCGCATCGCCATAGCCTCGGGCGCGGCCTTCCTTTCGGCGCAGCTGATGGACATCTCGGTCTTCAACCAGTTGCGAAAATACAACTGGTGGCTACCGCCCCTGGCGGCCAGCGTCGCCGGCTCGATCCTCGACACTGCCGTTTTCTTCAGCATCGCCTTTGCCGCACAGCTGACGCCAATCTTCCCGGCGGACGATGTTTCCTGGGCAAATGAGCTGGTTCCGCTGCTGGGACATGGCCCCGTCCAGCCGTTGTGGGTTTCGCTGGCAGTGGCCGACTGCGGGGTGAAGCTTGCGCAGGCAGTGCTGGCACTCGTGCCCTTCCGCATCGTCGTCGGAAATTTGATCCAGCGCCGCGCGCAAATTCATTGACTGTCAAGGGTTCTGTGGCAGGCTGGACCCCATAAGGCAACTTATTGAAAGGAGGTGGTCCAGTGTCGAGAGTGATATTGGAGAGAGGTGTCGGGACAGTCAGGGGGGCCGTGGCCTGAGGGCAGCCCCAAGGGTCGTAAACCCTGACTGGGACGGTGGGCACCAACCCTAACCGGACCATCTCCGTGGATCTCGCGGGCCGTTCTCCAGGGGGGCGGCCCGTTCCATTTTCTGCTGCTTCGGCATTCGTGCGTACAGGGCATGCGTGGCGAAGCGTGAAAGGCGGTTCGGGTATTTATGGAACGAAGAAGCCGGGCCTGCGCTTCTTCGTTCCCCAAATACCCATGCGGCAGCGCAGCCGAAGACCCGACCCCGGTTGGAGGCCGGGTGGTTGCAGCAGGCTCAGATCCGCTCGATGGCCAGCGCGATGCCCTGGCCGCCGCCGATGCACATGGTGATGAGGCCCTTGCTGCCGCCGGTGCGCATCAGCTCATACATTGCCTTCACGGTGATGAGGGCGCCGGTCGCGCCGACCGGGTGGCCGAGCGCGATGGCGCCGCCGTTCGGGTTCACCCTGGCGGGGTCGAGGCCCAGCCCCTTGTTCACCGCCAGCGCCTGCGCGGCAAAAGCCTCGTTCGATTCGATCAAGTCGAAATCGCCGGCCGTCAGGCCGGTGCGCTTCAGCAGTGCCTCGACCGCCGGGACCGGGCCGATGCCCATCACCTCGGGGCGCACGCCGGCGACGGCATGGCCAAGGATGCGGAACAACGGCCTGGCGCCCGCCGCCTGCGCCGCATCGGCCCGTGCCAGCACCAGCGCCGCCGCACCGTCGTTGATCCCCGAGGCATTGCCTGCCGTCACCGTGCCGTCCTTCTGGAACACCGGCTTCAGCCCGGCCAGTTTCCCGGCATCGGTCGCCTTCGGATGCTCGTCCGTGTCGAAGGCGACCACGCCCTTGCGGGTCTTGATCTCGACCGGGACGATCTGCTCCCTGAAGCGGCCCTCGGCGATGGCGGCGGCGGCGCGTTTCTGGCTTTCCAGGGCGAATTCGTCCTGCGCCTGGCGCGAGATGTCATGTTCGCGCGCGACATTTTCCGCCGTCACCCCCATATGGCCGGTGCCCATCGGGCAGGTCAGCGCGCCGACCATCATGTCGAGCATCTGCACGTCGCCCATCTTGGCACCGAACCGTGCCGCGGGCACGGCATAGGGCGCGCGGCTCATCGATTCCGCGCCGCCCGCCACGGCGAAATCCGCATCGCCCAGCATCAGCGCCTGCGCGGCCGAGACGATGGCCTGCGCCCCCGAGCCGCAGAGCCGGTTCACGTTCATCGCCGGGGTGGTGTCGGGCACTCCGGCTTCCAGCATCGCCACGCGCGACAGATACATGTCGCGCGGCTCGGTGTTCAGGACATGGCCGAAGACCACGGTGCCGATGCGCTCGGGGCCGATGCCGGCGCGCTCGATCGCGGCGCGGGTCGCGGTCGCAGCCAGCTGGATCGGCGGCACGCCGGCCAGGCTGCCGCCGAAGGTGCCGATGGCCGTGCGCGCCCCGGACAGGATGACGATTTCATTCTCGGACATGATTTCCCCCGATTGCCGTTGGCATGATGTTATTGCTAGAGCCGCGATAGCCCATCGAAAAGACCCGCCCCCTTGCGACCTTGCGGAAAGACGGCAGAATATGGCCATGACCGAGGATCCCCGCATCAGCCTGCGCCTGCATTTCGAATCCGGCCTGACCTTTGGCCGCGGCAAGGCCGACCTGCTGCAAGCCATCGACGACGAGGGCTCGATCTCGGCCGCCGGGCGGCGCATGGGCATGAGCTATCGCCGCGCCTGGTCGCTGGTCGAGGAAATGAATGCGCATTTTGCCGCACCCCTGGTGGACAGCAGCCGCGGCGGCGCCCATGGCGGCGGCGCCCAGCTGACTGCGCGCGGCCGGCAGGTGCTGGCCGATTACCGCGCGCTGGAGGCGCTGCTGCGCGACCAGGGCGCCGGGGCTTTGGGGCGGCTGCGCGCGGGGCAGCGATCTGCACCGGCGTAAATAACGGTTGCCAGCGCGGGCAAGGGTTGGTTATGTCCGTCCAGACACAACGAATGGACCAGCCCGATGCGCCTGTCTTTCCTTGCCGCCGCCCTGATCGCGCTTGCCCCCGCAGCCCAGGCCGACGAGATCACCATCTTCGCCGCCGCCAGCCTCAAGGACGCGCTGGACGAGATCGCCGCCGACTGGCAAGCCAGCCATGGCGATACGGTGGTGATCTCCTATGCCGGCAGTTCGCAGCTTGCCAAGCAGATCCAGGAGGGCGCGCCGGCCGACCTGTTCATCTCGGCCTCGACCGCGTGGATGGATGCGGTGCAGGATTCGGGCGACATCGACCCGGCGACGCGCCGCGACCTGCTGGGCAATACGCTGGTGCTGGTCGGTACCGGCAAGCCGGCCGAGGCGGCCGTGACCGAATTGCCCGGCCTGCTGGGCGACGGCAAGCTGGCCATGGCGATGGTCGATTCCGTCCCTGCCGGGCAATACGGCAAGGCGGCGCTGACCGCGCTGGGCCTGTGGGAGCAGGTCGAGGGCCAGGTCGCGCAGGCCGACAACGTCCGCGCCGCGCTGAAGCTGGTCGCCACGGGCGAGGCGCCGCTGGGCATCGTCTATGGCAGCGACGCCGTGGCCGAGCCGGGCGTGGGCGTGGTGGCGACCTTCCCGGCCGATAGCCACGAGCAGATCACCTATCCCGCCGCCGTGACCAGGGCCGCCGATACGCCGCAGGCCGCCGCCTTCCTTGACAGCCTGTCGCAGGAGCCGGCAAGATCGGTCTTTGAATCGCAAGGCTTTACCGTCACGCAATGATCCCGACCGATTGGCTTGGCCCCCAGGAATGGCAGGCCGTGCGGCTGTCCCTGCGGGTCGCCGCCGTCGCCACGCTGGCCGGCCTGCCGCCGGCCGTCGCCGTGGCCTGGCTGCTGGCCCGGCGGCGCTTTCCGGGGCATGGGCTGCTGAGCGGCATCGTGCATCTGCCGCTGATCCTGCCGCCGGTCGTCACCGGCTACCTGCTGCTGATCACCTTCGGCACCCAGGGGCCGGTGGGCAGCCTGCTGAAACCGCTGGGCATCGTCTTCGCCTTTCGCTGGACCGGCGCGGCGCTGGCCTGCGGCATCATGAGCTTTCCGCTGATGGTGCGCGCCATACGCCTGGGCTTCGAGGCGGTGGACCCCAGGTTGGAACAGGCCGCCGCCACATTGGGCGCGCCGCGGGCCTGGATCTTCCTGACCGTGACGCTGCCCTTGATCCTGCCCGCGATCCTGGCCGGGGCCACGCTGGGCTTTGCCAAGGCGATGGGCGAGTTCGGCGCCACCATCACCTTCGTCTCGAACATTCCGGGCCAGACCCAGACCCTGCCCTCGGCCATCTATGCGCTGTTGCAGGTGCCCTCGGGCGAGGCGGCGGCGCTGCGGCTGGTGCTGGTCTCGGTGGTGATCGCCATGGCGGCGGTGCTGGTCTCGGAATGGCTGGCCTGGCGCATGGCCGCGCGCATGAACGGGCGCGCCGAGGGGCGGGCGTGATGCTGGAGGTCGCCTTTCGCCACAATTTCCGGGGGCTGGCGCTGGACGTGGCCTTTCAGGCGCCCGGCGGGGTGACGGCGCTGTTCGGCCCCTCGGGCTGCGGCAAAAGCACCACGATCAACGCCATCGCCGGGCTGATGCGCCCCGAACAGGGCCGCATCGCGCTGGACGGGCAGGTGCTGTTCGACGGCGCCACGAACCTTGCGCCGCAGGCCCGGCGCATCGGCTGCGTGTTCCAGGACGCGCGGCTGTTTCCGCATATGACGGTGGCGGCGAACCTGCGCTATCCTTCGCGCTGGCGGCGCGGGGCGGCGCGCGATTTCGACCGCATCACCGGGATGCTGGCGCTGGAGCCCTTGCTGCACCGCCGCCCCGGCACGCTGTCGGGGGGCGAGCGCCAGCGCGTGGCCATCGGGCGCGCGCTTCTGTCTGACCCGGCGCTCTTGGTGATGGACGAGCCGCTGGCGGCGCTGGACGAGGCGCGCAAGGCCGAGATCATGCCCTGGCTGGAGCGCCTGCGCGACGAGATCCGGCTGCCGATCCTTTATGTCAGCCATTCGGTGCCCGAGGTGCTGCGGCTGGCGACCACGGTGGTGCTGATGCGGCAGGGGCGGGTGGTCCATTCCGGCCCGCTGGCCGCGATCCTGGCCGATCCCGAACTGGCCCCGCAGCTGGGCGCGCGCGAGGCGGGGGCGCTGATCCGCGCCACGGTCGAGGCGCGCGAACCCGACGGCATGACCCGCGTGGCCACCGCCGGCGGGCCGATGCTGCTGCCCGGCATGGACCTGGCGCCGGGGCGGGCGCTGCGGCTGCGCATCCTGGCGCATGAGGTGATCCTGGCGCGCGAGGCGCCGCGGGGCCTGTCGGCGCTGAACGTGCTGCCGGTCGCGGTGACGCGCATCGAGGGCGGGCTGGTGCAGCTGGCGCTGGGGCAGGGCGCGCAGCATGAGCGGATGCTTGCGCAGGTCACGCCGCGCTCGGTCAAGGCGCTGGAATTGCAGCCGGGAACCGCCTGCCACGCCATCGTGAAATCGGTCTCGGTCCTGCCCAGCTAGGCCGGGTCGAGCCTTTGTCATTTGCGCCCTGTCCCGGATTCCGCTTATCCTGCCGGCAAAAACATGAGGGCAGTATGAACAGGTTTCTCAAGCTCGCCATCGTCGGGCTGGTGGCCTCTTGCGGAGGGGGCGGGAACTACAAGGCACCGCGCAATCTGGAAAGCGCCTGCGCCATCGCGGCAGAGCGGCCCGCCTACATGCGCGCGATGAAGGCGACCGAGCGGCGCTGGGGCGTGCCGGTGCATGTGCAGATGGCGACGATCCACCAGGAATCGAAATTCATCGGCAATGCCCGCACGCCGCATCAATATGCGCTGGGCATCATTCCGATCGGCCGGCAAAGCTCGGCCTATGGCTACAGCCAGGCGCTGGACAGCACCTGGGACGATTACCGCAAGCAGACCGGCAACCGCCGTGCCCGGCGCGACAATATCCGCGACGCCACCGACTTCATGGGCTGGTACATGAACGATTCGGCGCGGGTGCTGGGCATCTCGAAATGGGACGCCGCCTCGCAATACCTGGCCTATCACGAGGGCCGCTCGGGCTTTGCCAGGGGTTCGCACAATTCGAAGCCCTGGCTGCTGGGCGTGGCGGGCAAGGTCCAGGCCAGGGCCGAGGTCTATCGCAGCCAGCTTGCCTCCTGCCGCTGACCGTTTCGCCCGCCTATTGGCGGCGGGCGATCTCGTTCTGGATGGCGAAGGTCGAGGCGGGAAAGCTCATCCCGGTCTGCATGTCGCCCAGGATCACCGTGGTGCGCTTGCCGGTGTCGTCGGTCACGACCCATTGCCGCAGCTGGGTCGGGTTGGCGGTAAAGACCATCTGGATATTGCCGTATTCCGGGTGCTGGGGATCCTGCGCCGTGACCACGGTGGTGTTCTTCTTTTCGGCATAGCCGGTGACCATGCGCGCCCGGCTCAGGTCGATGTTCGGCGCCAGGATCAGCGACAGCGGCGTCTTGGACAGCGGATATTGCTGCGGCGCGCCGCGCGTCTTGCCGTCGAACACGGCGACGTTGCCGGCCGAGGCCATGACCAGCGTGCGGTCGCCCTTGTATTCGAAGCGCACCCGCTGCGGGCGCTGGATATAGACCACCCCGGTCGAGATCGAGCCGTCGGCATTCACCTGGGTGAAATCCGCCTTGGCGGTCTTGAGGCTGTTGAGATAGCGCGAGATCTCGTTCAGCGGAATCTTCTCGGCCAGGGCGGGAAAGGCCATGGCCAGGCACAGGACGGGCGCAAGGGCGAGCGTTTTCAGTTTCATGGGCGGAATGATACCGATCCTCCAAAGACTTGCACATCACGTTCGCTGGATGCGCGGTGCTTCAACGCTGACGGCGGCGTGAGCGTTCCCTAAAGCCGCCGCCCGGTCAGCAGGCGCGGCATCGGCTCAAGGCTCAGCCCCGCCGCCTGGCGCATGAAGCCGCGCCGCAGGGGCGGGATGGCATCGACCAGACCCATGCCGATTTCGCGCGCGGCGCGCAGCAGCGGATTGGCGTTGGAAAACAGCGCGTTCACCCCGTCCATGCCAAGCGCCAGCGCCGTCGCATCCGGTCGGCGCCAGTCCTGGTAGCGTGCCAGCACCAGCTCGGCGCCGATATCCTCGCCGCGGCGGCGGGCGGCGACGACGACCTCGGCCAGCGCGGCCACGTCGCGCAGGCCCAGGTTCAACCCCTGCCCGGCGATGGGATGCACGCCATGCGCCGCATCGCCCACCAGCGCCACGCGCGCATCGACGTAGCGTTCGGCCAGGGTCAGGTTCAGCGGATAGGAAAAGCGCGGCCCGGCCAGTTGGATTTCGCCCAGGAAATCGCCGAAGCGCGGGCGCAGCACCGCCAGGAACTCCGCGTCCGGCAGATCCATGATGGCGCGGGCCTGGGCCTCGGGCTCGGACCAGACGATCGAGCTGCGATTGCCCGGCAGCGGCAGGATCGCCAGCGGCCCGGTCGGCATGAAATACTGATGCGCGGTGCCTTCGTGCGGCAGTTCGTGATCGACCGCCGCGACCAGCGCGATCTGGCCGTAGTCATGGCCGATGCGCCGGATCCCGGCCCGCGCCGCCACGCCCGATTGCCGCCCGTCGGCGCCGACCAGCAGCCGGGCCTTGATGCTGCGCCCGTCCGAAAGGCTGGCGCGGATCCCTGCGCCCTCGGCCTCTTGCCCGGTGACGGACAGGCCGGGCAGATGCGTGACCCGGCCCCGCATCGCGGCCAGCAGCGCGCGGTAAAGGAAGCGGTCCTCGAGCATATAGCCCAGCCGGCCTTCCTCGATCTCGGCGCCGTCGAAATGCAGGCCGAAGGGGCCGGCGCCTTCGCCCGGCACGCCCTGCGTCGCCTCGACCTTGCGGATCTCCTGCGCGTTCGGGGCCAGGTCGTTCCACAGCCCCAGCGCGGCCAGCAGCCGTTGCGAGGCCAGCGCCAGCGCATAGGCGCGGCCGTCGAAGGCGTCGCCGGCGCGGGCATCGGCGGGGCGGGCATCGGCCACCGCCACCGACAGGCCGGCATCGGCCAGGGCCAGGGCCAGGGCCGGGCCGTTCAGCCCGCCGCCGGCAATCAGGATGTCGAAATCGGTCCTCATGGGACGCAATATGACCTTCGGCCGGGCAATGTCCATGCGTCACGGCGGCCGCCAAGCGCATTGCGAGCCAGCCCGCGCCGGGATAGCCTGTGTCTTATTTGGTATCTGGATATTGTCGGTCGGGGGAAGGGCATGGATTGGCTCAGGGCATCTGCGGCGGAACAGGGAAGGGCGATCCTGGCCGGGCTCATCAGCCCGGTCGAGCAGGCCGAGGCCTATCTGGACGCCGCGGCCCGCCATCCCTATGGCGACCGCATCTATGCCCGGCTGACCCCCGAGCGCGCGCGGGCCGAGGCCATCGCCGCCCATGACCGCGCCCGCGCCGGGCTGCGCCGCGGCTTGCTGGACGGGGTGGCGATCAGCTGGAAGGATAATATCGACAGCGCCGGCATCGCGACCGAGGCCGGCTCGCGCCTGCTGCAAGGCCGCGTGCCCCGCCAGGATGCCGCGATCCTGGCCGGGGCGACGCTGGACGGGCTGGTCTGCCTGGGCAAGACGCATATGACCGAGCTGGCCTTTTCCGGCCTGGGGGTGAATCCCCGCACGGCGACGCCGCCCAACAGCATCGACCAGGAACTGGCGCCGGGCGGGTCGAGTTCGGGCGCGGCCGTCTCGGTGGCGCTGGGGCTGGCGGCGGCGGCGGTGGGCTCGGATACCGGCGGCTCGATCCGGGTGCCGGCGGCCTGGAACGGGCTGGTGGGCTTCAAGCCGACCACGGGCGCGGTCAGCGGTGCTGGCATCGTGCCGCTGTGCCGCCGCTTCGACGTGGCCGGCCCCATCGCCCGCACGGTCGAGGATTGCGCCGAGCTTTTCGCCGTGCTGCGCGGCGAGCCGGCAGCCGACCTGGCCGATGCCAATCCGCGCGGACTGCGGCTGATGGTGCTGGACGGTGTGCCCTTCGAGGATGCGCGCAAGGAGCCGGTCGCCGGCTTCGAGGATGCGGTGGACCGCCTGGCCCGCGCCGGTGCCCGCATCACCCATGCCGCGCCGCCCTGCGTGGCCGAGGCCATGGTGCTGGCGCCGCTGCTGTTCGCGCCCGAGGCCTATGGCATCTGGCGCGAGCAGATCGAGGCGGCGCCCGAGTTGATGTATCCGCCGATCCTGGAGCGTTTTCGCGGCGGCCAGTTCGTGCTGGCGGCCGATTACGTCGCCGCCTGGGAGGAGCTGGCCCGGCTGCGCGCCGACTGGGCGCGGCTGGTCGCGGGCTTCGACGCGGTGATCCTGCCCACGGCGCCGATCCTGCCGCCGCCGGTGGACCGGCTGCTGGCCGAGGAAGAGTTCTTTGCCCGCGAGAACCTGCTGACGCTGCGCAATACCCGCATCGCCAACCTGCTGGACCTGCCGGCGGTCAGCCTGCCGACCGGCCATCCGGGTTGCGGCATCATGCTGATGGGCCGCGCCGGCCAGGACCGCGCGCTGCTGGTGGCGGCCGCCGCGGCCGAGGCGGCGCTGCGCTGAAGCGTGGTTTTTCCGGGCAAATCCGGCACGGACGGGGGCAATCTGGTGGTGAAACTCTGGACGCATGGGGGGATTGCCGGTAGTCTTGCGGCAAAACGGGGCGCGACGACCCCGACTGAGAGGCAGTCATGGCAATTCCCGAGCGGTTCTCGAACCTGCCGGATTACGCGTTTCCGCGCCTGCGGAAGCTTCTTTCGGGCATCGAGCCCGGCGGCGAGCCGCTGATCCTGACGATCGGCGAGCCGCGCCATGCCTTGCCGGATTTCGTCGGCCCGGTCATGGCCGAAAGCATCGCCGATTTCGGCAAATATCCCTCGAACGAGGGCACGGCCGAACTGCTGGCCGCGATCTCGGGCTGGCTTTCCCGCCGGCACGGGCTGGAGGTCGCGCCCGAGCGGATCATGGCGCTGAACGGCACGCGCGAGGGGCTGTTCAACGCCGCCCTGGCGCTGGCGCCGGAGCGCAAGAACGGCCAAAAGCCTGCAATTCTGGTGCCGAACCCGTTCTACCAGGTCTATGCCGTGGCCGCCGCCGCCGTGGGCGCCGAGCCCGTCTTCGTGCCCGCCACGCCGGAAACCGGCCACCTGCCGCGCTTTGCCGACCTGCCGGCCGCGGTGCTGGACCGCGCCGCCGTGGCCTATCTGTGCTCGCCCGCCAATCCGCAGGGCAGCATCGCCTCCGAGGATTATCTCGAGGAGCTGATCGCGCTGGCCGACCGGCACGATTTTCTGGTCTTCGCCGATGAATGCTATTCCGAGATCTGGCGCGACGCCCCGCCGCCCGGCGCGCTGGCGGTGGCTGCGCGCATGGGGCTGGCCGACCGGGTGGTGATGTTCAACTCGTTGTCGAAACGCTCGAACCTGCCGGGGCTGCGCTCGGGTTTCGCGGCGGGCGGCGCGGCGCAGATCGCGCAGTTGCGGCGGCTGCGCAGCTATGCGGGCGCGCCGCTGCCGCTGCCGGTGCAACGGGTCAGCGCCATGGCCTGGGCGGATGAGGGCCATGTGGACGCAAGCCGCGCACTCTACCAGCAGAAATACGCCATCGCCGATCGGGTGCTGGGCAATGTGCCGGGCTACCAGCCGGTGCAGGGCGGCTTTTTCCTGTGGCTGCCGGTCCCGGAAAGCGTCGGCACCGGCGAGGACGCGGCGAAAAAGCTGTGGGCCGAGGCGGGTATCCAGGTGCTGCCCGGCGCCTATCTGGCCCGCGACGGCGAGGCCGGCAATCCGGGCCGGAATTTCATCCGCGTGGCGCTGGTTGCGCCGGCGGAGCAGACCGAGGCGGCGCTGAACCGCCTGAAAATGTGTTTGTATCAAGGGGGTTGACGCATGGCGAGCTGGCAGGCGAAACACCGCGATCCGCTGTTTGACCAAAACACGCAGGCGGCGCTGGAGCGGCGCGGCAAGGAATTGCTGGGCGCGGGGCTGGTCATCCTGGGCGTGCTGATCGCGATGATGCTGGTCAGCTATTCCCCCGACGATCCCAGCTTCCTCTCGGCGACCGACCAGCCGGCGCAGAACTATCTGGGCCGCTTCGGCGCCTATGTCGCCTCGGCGCTGTTCATGATCACCGGCTACGGCACCTGGGTGCTGGTGGTGGGCGCCGTGGCCTGGGGCCTGCGGCTGATGCTGCACCGGGGCGAGGAACGGCTGATGCGCGGCATCTTCCTGCCCATCGCCATGGTGCTGGTGTCGATCTATGCCACCTCGATGACCCCGCCGGCGGCCTGGACGCAAAGCTTCGGCCTGGGCGGGCATCTGGGCGACATGCTGATGGGCGGCATGCTGTCGGCCATGCCGATGAAGGCATCGGTCGCGATCAAGCTGCTGGCACTGTTGACCGCCATCGGCACCGTCGCCTTCCTGGCTTTCGTGCTGGGCTTCGACCGCAAGGAACTGACGACCATCGGCACCTTCCTGCGCGAGGGGCTGGCCACCGCCCGCGTCCTGGCGCTGCATGCGGTGGATCGCGGCGCAAGGCTGTCCTCGGGCGCGGCGCGCGGGCTCAAGAGCCGCAGCGAGGCCCGGCGCGAGCGGGTCGGCCGCGCCGCATCCGCCGCCCTGCCGCAGGCGCCCCGCGGCGGCCTGCCGGGCCTGCGCCCGGCGCCGGCGCCCCTGGGCGATGATCGCGACTTCGCCCCCGAGCCCGAGTTGATCGACCCCGAGACGCATTATGCCGAGGATGACGAGCCGCCCTCGAACGCCGCCGTCAGCGCCCGCATCACCGATGCGATCCGCAGCCGCGCGGAAGGCGCCCGGTCCGAGGGCAAGGGGCTGCTGTCGGCGGTGACGGCGCGGCTGACCGGCGCCCGCGCCGCGCCCGCCCGGCACGAGCCGCCGCTGCGCGCCGGCGAGGATGAGGACGGCGAGGATTTCGCCGAACCCGTCACCGCCGCGCCCTTCGGCGCCGAGACGCCGCGCGTGGTGGTGCCGCCCAAGAAGCCCGCCCCCTCGCGCCAGGCGCAATCCGAGGCGCAGCCGGCGCTGCGCTTCGACGACGCGGCCAGCCATTACGAGCATCCGCCGCTGTCGCTTCTGACCGCGCCGACCACCGTCGAGCGCCACCAGCTGTCGCAAGAGGCGCTGATGGAAAACGCCCGCATGCTGGAGGCGGTGCTGGACGATTACGGCGTCAAGGGCCAGATCACCGAGGTCCGCCCCGGTCCGGTGGTCACGCTTTACGAACTGGAGCCGGCGCCGGGGCTGAAGGCCAGCCGGGTGATCGGGCTGGCCGACGACATCGCGCGGTCGATGTCGGCGCTGTCGGCGCGGGTCTCGACCGTGCCCGGCCGCTCGGTGATCGGCATCGAGCTGCCCAATGCCCGGCGCGAAAAGGTGGTGCTGCGCGAGATCCTGGCCTCCAAGGCCTATGGCGACGGCACCCAGCCGCTGCCCTTGGCGCTGGGCAAGGATATCGGCGGCGGGCCGGTGGTGGCGAACCTGGCCAAGATGCCGCACCTCTTGATCGCCGGGACCACCGGCTCGGGCAAGTCGGTGGCGATCAACACCATGATCCTGTCGCTGCTCTACAAGCTGACGCCCGAGGAATGCCGGCTCATCATGATCGACCCCAAGATGCTGGAACTGTCGGTCTATGACGGCATCCCGCATCTGCTGTCCCCGGTCGTCACCGATCCCAAGAAGGCCGTGGTGGCGCTGAAATGGGTCGTGGGCGAGATGGAGGAACGCTATCGCCGCATGTCCAAGATGGGCGTGCGCAACATCGAGGGCTATAACGGCCGCGTGCGCGAGGCGCTGGACAAGGGCGAGCTGTTCAAGCGTACCGTGCAGACCGGCTTTGACGAGGATACCGGCGAGCCGGTCTTCGAGACCGAGGAATTCCTGCCCGAGACCTTCCCCTATATCGTCGTCATCGTCGACGAGATGGCCGACCTGATGATGGTGGCGGGCAAGGAGATCGAGGCCTGCATCCAGCGCCTTGCGCAGATGGCGCGGGCCTCGGGCATCCACCTGATCATGGCGACGCAGCGGCCCTCGGTCGATGTCATCACCGGCACGATCAAGGCCAACTTCCCGACCCGGATCAGCTTCCAGGTCACCTCCAAGATCGACAGCCGCACCATCCTGGGCGAACAGGGCGCCGAGCAATTGCTGGGCCAGGGCGACATGCTCTACATGGCCGGCGGCTCGCGCATCACCCGCGTCCACGGACCCTTCGTCAGCGACGAGGAGGTCGAGGAGGTGGTGAACCATCTGAAAAGCTTCGGCCCGCCCAGCTACATGTCCGGCGTGGTCGAGGGCCCGGACGAGGAGCGCGCCGACAGCATCGATCAGGTGCTGGGCCTGTCCTCGGGCGAGGGCGGCGATGCCGAGCTTTACGACATGGCCGTCGCCATCGTCGCCAAGGACCGCAAATGCTCGACCTCGTATATCCAGCGCAAGCTGGCCATCGGCTACAACAAGGCGGCGCGGCTGGTCGAACAGATGGAGGAACAGGGCGTCGTCACCCCGGCGAACCATGTCGGCAAGCGCGAGGTGCTGGTGCCGGAGGTGTAAGCCGGCCGCATCGGGATCGGGGCCGGGCCGCTGCGCCCGGCCTTTTTCATGCGGCAGCCTAGCCTAGCCCGCCGGCCGGCCCAGGTGCAGCGCCAGCGCCTGGCGCGCGGCGGGGCGGATGACCGAGCCGTGGTTTTCCTGGGGGTGTGCGGGCGGTGGACCAGCTCGAGCCCCGGAATCCCGGACAGCAGCGACAGGATCGGCGGCGGTTCGGCCCCCGAATTGGCAATCAGCAGCGGCACCACCGGGTCCAGCCGGCCGCCCGCCGCCAGGATGCCGCCGCGAAAGGCGCGGGCCTCGCGCAGGGGTTCGCCGGCGTTCCACCAGGTCGAGGGATCGGCCGCGGCATAGCGGGCGAACAGGCGCGGGCGGGTGAACAGCGTATTCAGCACGAAAAGCCCGCCCAGCGAATGACCGAACAGTGTCAGGTCGCCTGTATCCAGCGGCAGGCGCCGGCCGAGTTCGGGCAGCAGCTGCGCCGCGATCATCCGAAGAAAGGCATCCTGCCCGCCGGTCGGCCGGTCGCCGGGACCGCGCAGCCCCTCTTGCGCCGGGACCGGCTGCTTGCCGGGCGAGGTCAGGTCGAACCAGCGGCGGGCCGGGTCGAAGCGGGTCTCGACCGGATAGCCGATGCCGACCAGCGCCACCGGCGCCTCGGGCGCCAGTTCCTCGCGCAGATGCCACAGGATCGGAAAGGTCGCGTTGCCGTCCAGCGCCAGGATCGCGGAATAGCCGCCCCGCGGCGCCGGAACCTGCGGCAGACCCAGGAAGATGCGCCAGGGCGCCTCGGCCGGGCCAAGGTCGAAATGGCTGGCGCGCGGATGCTCGATCCGCTCGGCCGGCTCCAGCCCGCGCGGCCTGCCTTCCTGCGCCCGTGCCGCGCCGGCGGCCATGGCGACCAGCGATACCGCCAGAAAGCCGCGTCGGGAAAGGGGGATCTGCATCTTTGCCTCCGGTCCATCGGCGGGCTGGCGGAAGCGGGCTTGCCCTTGCCCGCATGGCCTAGCGGCCACCGGCCCGGGGCGCAAGCCCGGCGGCGCTGGCGCTTGGCTCAGCCCTCGTGTCCCATGATCGGCCGCGCCTGGGCCGAGCGATCGGCGGTCGAGCCCTCGTCCACCGTCACCACCACCGACAGGCCCGGCTCAAGATACTCGGCCATCTCTTGCCCCGGATCGATCGCGATGCGCACCGGCAGGCGCTGCGCCACCTTGGTGAAATTGCCGGTGGCGTTCGAGGCCGACAGCATGCTGAACTCGGAAGCCGTGGCGGGCGAAAAGGCCTCGACCCGGCCGGTAAAGGCGCGGTGGCGCATGGCGTCCACGGTGAAGGTGGCGCGGTCGCCGATGCGGATGCCGTGCAGCTCGGTCTCGCGGAAATTGGCGATGACCCAGACTTCGGGGCCGACATGGCTGACCAGCGCGGTGCCCGCCGTGACATATTGGCCCAGCCGCACCCCGACCTGGCCCAGCCGCCCGTCCGAGGGCGCGCGGATCACCGTATTGTCCAGGTCGATCCGCGCCAGTTCCACCGCCGCCTGGGCCGAGGCGATCTCGGCGCGTTTCGCGGCCAGCCCGACCTCGGCGCCCTTGACGTTCTCGCGCGCCACCGCGATGGCGCTTTCGGCCTGGGTGACGGCGGCCTCGGCCTGGCGCAGCGCCAGCTCGGTCTGGTCGGCCGAGCTTTGCGCCGTCACGCCGCGCGATTGCAGGGCCTGCGCCCGGTCCCAAGTCGAGGCCGCCGTGTCCCGCGCCGCCCGCGCCGCGGAAAGCGCCGCTTCGGCCGATTGCAGGCTGGCCTGGGCGGAATGGACGCCTTGTTCCTGGATCTTCAGCGCCGCCTCGGCACCTTGCAGGGTGGCCTGGGCCTGGGCAAGCTTCTGCCGGTATTGCCGGTCGTCGATTCGGGCGATGACCTGACCCGCGGTCACGGGCTGGAAGTCCCGCACCTCGACCGCCGCGACATAGCCGGACAGCTGCGGCGCGACGGTGGTCAGCTGGCCGCGGATATAGGCGTTCTCGGTCTGCGGATGGGCCGGGCGAAACGGCGGCAGGTGCCAGGCGTAAAGCACGATCAGCAGGCCGGCCAGGCCGGCGGCCAGCGCGATCAGGGTCGGGATCAGGTGGTTTCTGGTCATGTCTCGGGCTCGGGATGGGTCTGGGCGCCGGCCGGCAGCGGCGCGCGGCGCGCCGCCAGCCAGTCGCGGAACAGATGCAGCAGCAGCGCGCAAAGCGCCGCCGCCGCCAGCAGGAAGGTCAGGAAATAGGCGTCGTTATAGGCCATCACATAGGCCTGGGCGCCGGCATCCTGGGCGATCTGCGCCACCGCCTGCGCCTGGCGCTGCGCGGCATCGGCGATCTGCGGCGTCAGGGCGGCGCTGCGCTGCGCGATCTCGGCCGCGACCAGTGGGTCGGTGGCGGTCAGTTCCTCGCGCAGCACTTGCAGATGCAGGGCCTGGCGGTGGTTGATCAGGGTCGAGAACAGGCCCGATCCCATGGCCCCGCCCAGGGATTGCGTGGACAGGAAGACGATGACAAAGGACAGGATGTAGTTCGGCCCGCGCGCCAGGGCCGAAAGCAGCCCGCGCATCATCGCCGGCGCCAGGAAGAACGAGCCGGCAAAGGCGATCATCGCCTGGCTCAGCATCATCTGCGCCGGCCGGGTGTCCAAGCTGGCATGGCTGTCCATGAAGGCGCCGGCGGCGATCAGCGCCAGCGCGATGATGTGGAACAGCGGCACCCGCTCGGGCTTCATGAAGGGGATCAGCGCCAGCCCGCCCAGCACCGAGGCCACCGAGATCATCGCGAACAGCGGCACCAGCTGGTCCTGGGTCACACCCAGCACCTGGAACATGCGCGGCGCGCCCGCGCTTTGCTCGGACAGCACCAGGCGAAAGATCAGCAGCGTCGCCGTCAGGTGCAGCATCGCGGGGCTGGCCAGCCAGCGGATGTCCAGCAGCGGCGCCTTGCGGTGCAGCTCGATCACCACGGCCAGGGTCAGCGCCACGATGGACAGCGCCAGCACCCAGCCCAGCCAGGCCACGTCGGTCCACCAATGGATCGAGCCCATGATGAAGCCCACCGTCAGCCCGCCGAAGCCGGTGGCGATCAGCAGCCAGCTGACCAGGTCCATGGCGGCGATCACCTTGACGCGCGGTGCCGAGGTCAGCGGCAGGGCATAGACCAGCCCCAGCGACACCGCCGCCAGTCCCAGCGCCATGTAATGCAGCCCGTCCCAGCCGTGATCGCCCATCAGCGCGGGCGAGATCACCCGTGCCAGCATCGGCCCGGTCGCAACCATGGCCAGCACCATGGGCAGGCCCAGCCGCATCTTCCATTGGGGCGGCAGCGGCTCCAGCATATACATGAAGGCCAGCGTGGACAGCGGCGCCGAGGCCATGCCGGCGACGAATTGCACCGCCACCGCCGAGCGCAGGTCCGAGATGGCAAAAGCCGCCAGCGATACCGCCAGATAGACCAGGATCGCCACCTCGGCAAAGCGGCGCAGGCCGAACTGGGTGCGGATCTTGATCAGCAGCAGCGGCATCGAGGCGCGCGGGATCATGAAGGCCGCCATCAGCCAGGTCGCCTGGGTGGTGGTGGCGCCCAGGTCTCCGGCGATCTGCGGGATGTTGGTGCTGACGAAGCCCTGCGCCAGCCCCTGCGTCAGGCCGATGGTGATCGAGGCGCCGATATAGCCCAGCGTGGCCGGCCAAGACATCGGCACGAAGGGCGGCGGCGCGGGCGCGGCCGCGGCGGGGGGCGCAGGCGCCGCGGGGGCGGCTGGGGATCGGCTCATGCCTGCCGCAGCCCTTCGGCATTCCGCGCCATCCGTGCCAGCGTCCGGCGCGTGACCGCCAGATCCTCGGGCGCGATGCCCTGGGCCAGCGTGGCATCGACCTCGGCGCGAAAGCCCAGCAGGGGCGCGATCCGCGCCGCCTCGGTCAGATAGACGGCGTGCTTGCGGCCATCCTCGGGGATCGGGCGGCGCTCGGCCAGGCCCTGATCCTCCAGCGCGTCCAGCAGGCGCTTCAGCGTCGGCGTCTCGATGCCCAGGATCGCGGCCAGCTGGGCCTGGCTGGCGCCCTCGTGGCGGCCGATGGTGGTCAGCAGCCGGGCGCGCGCAAAGGTCAGCCCGTATTGCTCGACGCGCTGCTCGAAGGCGGCGCGCAGGGTCCGGGTCAGTTCGATGAGCGATTCGACGAGCGTGAAGGGACGGTCTGGCATGGGTTTCCCGCTGTTCCGCGAATTTCATTAGCAAGCTAATGAATATGTCGCAGCTATGCAAGGGGCGCCCCGGCCGCCCCGCGCCACCGCGGCGGCGGGCGGGGCGGGGCCGGGGTCAGTAATCGCGTTCGTAGAACAGGCCGATGGTGCTTTCGCCTTCGCTGTCGACCGAGCCGCGCGCGGTCAGCGTCGGGGAAATGTCCAGGTTCAGGTTCAGCTTGGTCTTGCCGTCGCCGCCGACCTGCACGTCGGTATAGAGGTTCTCGGACAGGTATTTGCCCGCCCGGACCGAGACATTGCCCTCGTCGTCCGTCGCCAGGTCCAGGTCGTCGAGCCCGGTCGAGGCCCGCAGCCGCCCGACGATCCCCTCGCCGCCGCGCCCGGCCAGGGTCGCTACGGCGCTGGCCAGCTGCGCGGCCTGAAGCGCGCTGATATTGTCCAGCCCCCGGCCGAACAGCAGGTGCGACAGTACCTCTTCCTGCGGCATCTCGGGCGAGGATTCAAAGGTGATCTCGGGATCCTGCGCCTCGCCGTCGATGATGATGCGGGCGGTGATGTCGTTCTGCACAGTCTCGGCCACCAGCCGGATCACCGGGATCATGCTGCCCTGCAACTCGATCAGCCCCTCGGTCATGTCGAACCGCTTGCCCAGCAGGTCGACCCGGCCGCGGATCAGCTCCAGCTGGCCGATGGGGATGGGTTGGCGGGCATTGCCGGTCAGGCGCAGCTCGCCGCCCAGTTCGGCATCGACGCCGCGGCCGCGGATGAAGACCTGCGACGGGGCCGAGACCAGCAGGTCGAAGCGTGCCGGATTGGCCGGCGGCGTCGCCGGCGGCGCGGCCATGCCGGCCTGGCGCGAAGCCTCGTTGGGATATTCCAGCAGCCCGGCCTTGGCGCGGGTCTGGCGCTGCGGCGGGCGTTCCGAACGGTGGATGATGTCCGGGATCGCCTTCGCCCCGCCCAGCCCGGTCGAGGGGATGCGCAGTTCCGTATGGCCCATGTCGATGCGGCCCGAGACCAGCGGCCCCTGTCCCACCGTGCCGGCGACGTTGATCGCGCCGTTCACCAGCGTCTCATAAAGGTTGGGGTCGCGCAGCACCACGTCGGACAGCCGCACGTCCAGGTTCATCTGCCGGTCGCCGACCAGGCTGACCGGGCCGCTGACGGTAATGGTGCCGCCGGCCTCGACCGCGCCGCGCAGATCGACGGCGATGCGGCCGGCGTTGAAATCGGCGTTGGCGTTCAGGCTGCCCACGGCCAGGCCGAAGCGCGGCTCGGCCAGCCGGCCATTGGCCAGCGCCACCCGCCCGGACAGCGATTCCAGCGCCGGCCGGCCATTCAGGCGCAGGTCGAAGCTCAGCGGCCCCTCGACCGAGCGGGTGCGCAGGAAGGGGTTGGCGGCGGCGGCATTGGAGTTGCCGCTGACCGCGATGTCGGCCGTGGACAGGTCTGTCGCCGCCGTGCCGGTCACGCGGGCCTGGGTATTGCCGGGTCCGGTGGCGGTCAGGTTCACGTCGTAGCTTCTGCCCAGGTTGCGGATGGTGCCGGCGACCGTCGCCGGGCCGGGAAAGCCCGGCACCACCAGGGCCAGGTCGTTCAACCGGGCGTCGAGGTTCAGCCCCTCGGCCGGGCTGCCGTCGCCGGTGACGCTGAACTGGCCGTTGCCGGCGCGCAGCCGGCTGACGGTCAGGCCGCCGTCCGGACGCTGCGCGGCGGCAAGGTCGAAGCTGGTCTCGCCCGCCAGCACGGCATCGGCCTGCGGGTTGCCGATGCCCAGCCCGCGGGCCAAGCCGCTGGCGGTGATCTGCCGCCCGCCGCCCTGCTGGTCCACGACATGGCCCGAGGCATTGACCGCGCCCCGGAAACCGCGGCCCAGAAAGCGCAGGTCGTCGGCGCGCAGGGTCGCGGTCAGGTCGGTGGCGCCCTGGCCCAGCCGGCCCTCGGCGCCCAGGTTCAGGCGCGGGTTCTCGACGGTCGCGGTCTCGATGGTGAAGACGCCGTCGCGCTCGATCCCGTGCAGGGCCAGCCGGGTCTCGCCCGCCAGCGCGCCATCGACCTGCGCCTGGCCAAAGGACAGGTCGGTGCCGGTGCCGGTCACGTCCAGCCGCCGCCCGCCCGAGCCGTCGTCCTTGAAGCTGCCCTGCGCGTTCAGCGCCCCGCGCCAGCCGCGGCCGAAGCTGGCCAGCGAGCGGATCTCGACCCGGCCCTGCATGTCGGTGTCGCTGGGGGCGATGCGGCCCTGCGCGGTGGCCAGCATCTGCCGGTTGGTCAGGTCGAAGCCATGCACGATGATCTCGTCGCCGCGCTGTTCGGCTGAAAGCCGCAACTCGGTCACGCCGGTCAGCGCCCCGTCCACGTCCTGCTGGCCCAGGCGCAGGTCGGTGCCGCGCCCGGTCAACTCGATCCGGCGGGTGCCGTCCTGCTCCACCGCCGTCGCCTCGGCGGTCAGCCCGCCCGAGAAGCCGCGCCCCAGCACCGCCAGGTCGGGCATGGACAGGTTCAGCGTCGCATCCATCGCGCCTTGCGCGAAACTGCCCCGGCCCTCGGCGTCGATCTGCGGGTTGGTCAGCCGGAAGGTCTGCACCTCGAACCCGTCCCGTGCCTGCGCCGCCTCGACCAGCAGGTCGGTTTCGCCCTTCAGCGCGCCGTCCAGCTCGGCGATGCCGGTGACCAGATCCTGCGCCTTGCCGGTCAGGGTCACGCGGCGCGCGCCGGCGGCGCCGGTGGCGCGAAGCGCGCTGCGGACCGAGCCCGACATGCCGGGATCGGCCACCGACAGGTCCGGCATCTCGATGGTCGCGGTCAGGGTGCTGGAATAGCTGTCCAGCCGGCCCTGCGCCTCGGCCGTCAGGTTTCGGGCGTTCACCACCAGCTTGCGCAGGTTGATGCCCGAGGTGTCGCGCCGGGCGCTGAGTTCGATGCGCGACTGGCCCGCCAGCATGCGGTCGGCATGGTCCTGGCCGACGCGGATGTCGTTGCCCAGCACCTCTGCCTCGACGTCGAAGCCCTTGCCCAGCAGCGCGTAGCGACCCTTGATACGGGCATCGGCGGTGCCGCCCAGCTCGCGCCCGGCCAGGGCCGAGAAGCGTGCCACATTGCGGTGCTGCGCGGTGATGTCGCCCGACAGCGTGATCCCGGTGCGCAGGCCAGAGACGGTGGTCTCGCCCTTGAAGCCGAAATCCTCGCCGTTGATGTTCATCCCCCAAAGCTGCAGCGCATTGCCGGGCGTGAAGGCAAAGTTCAGCCCGCCGTTCAGCACCCGGCCCAGGGCCTGCGCCAGGCCCGGATCGGCCGGCACCAGGTCGTCCATGCCGAAGGCGATCCAGCCGCGCACCTCTTCCAGGGCCTGCTCGGCGGTCAGGGCGACGCGGCCGCGCCCGTCGAGCCGCAGTTCCGACAGGGTGATGTCGTCGCGGGCGATGTCACCCACCACGCCCTTGAGCACCCAGCCCGAGCCCTGCGCCGCGTCGTAATCCAGCCGCAGGCTGCCCGAGCGCACCGTGGTCGGGCGGTCGGCCCAGGGCAGCCGCACCGGCAATTGCGCCGCCCCGGCGTCCTCGCCCAGCAGCAGCGTCAGATGCGCGCTTTCCGGTGCGCCGCGGCTGGTGGTGGCCAGGTTGCCGTCCAGCCGCAGCGCCTCGGTCGCCAGCCGCAGCGAGGGGACGACCAGCCGGCCGTCCTGCCCGCGCCAGCCCTCGGCCAGAAGCTGCGATTGCGTGCCGAAAAAGGCGCGGTGCTGCGGCGGCACCAGCGCGGCCACGTCGCCGCCCAGTTCGGCGCGGAAGGCGGTGCCGGGGGCGCCGTCGCGCTCGGCCGCATCGACCGAGACGGTGCCGGTCACGCGCGGCTGGCCGTCGGTCGCCAGCTGGATATTGGCGGTGAAATCCGACATCGGCCCTTCGCCCGCGATCTCGGCGGTAACGGCGGGGCGGTCGTGCAGCTTGATCGCGTTCGCGAACAGCCCGTTGCGGTCCTCGTCCAGCCTCAGGTCCAGGCGCAGCACGCGGGTCTCGTTGGAAAAGCCCGCGTCCAGCGCGAACTGGCCGCGCGGCCCGTCCACGCGGTCGATGGTCAGCCTGGTCTCGCCCTCGCCGCCCGACAGGTTCATCGAGCCGTCGATGGCGATCACCGCCTCTTGCCCCATCACCGGCTGGCCCAGTTCCACCCGGCCTACGGCGATGCGGGCGATGTTCACCCCCACCGGCAGCTGCGGCAGCGAGAACTCGCGCGCCTCGGCCTGGGGGGCGCTGTCGCCGGTGCCGGGCAGGCGCGGCAGGATGATCCGCTCGGCCGAAAGCTCGTTGATCTCGACCCGCCGCGCCAGCAGCGCCGAGCGGGTCCATTGCATGGCGCCGTTTTCCAGCGTGATCCAGACGCCGTCGTCGTCGGCGATGGTCATGCGCTCGAAGGTCGCGCGCGAGGACAGCGCGCCGCGGAAGCCCTCGATCACCACCTGCCGGCCGGCGCCGGACAGCTTTTCTTCCAGGAAACGGGTGATGAAACCGCGGTCGTCCTCGACCTCCTGCGAAATTTCGGCGGCGGTATCCTGCGCCAGCGCGGCCAGGGGCGCGGCCAGGGCCAGCCCGAATGCCAGAACGAGACGATAAGCCAGATCACGCATCAGAACGCCTGCCCAAGACCGATATAGACCTGCACCCCGCCGTCGTCGCCATCGCCGCCGCCGACCGGGGTGGCGATGTCGAAGCGCAGCGGCCCGACCGGGGTGCGATAGCGGATGCCCGCGCCGGCCCCGGCCTGCCAGCCGCTGGCGCCGGACCAGCCGCTGTCCTCCCAGACCCGGCCGGCATCGGCGAACAGCGCCAGGCCGATGCGTTCGCGGACCTGGATGCGGGTCTCGGCGGTCAGGGTGACGATGGACATGCCGCCGGTGCGCACCATGCCGCCGCTGTTGTCGGGGATCACCTCGACGCCCAGCGATTCATAGGAATGGCCGCGCACCGTGCCGCCGCCGCCGGACCAGAACAGGTAATCGCGCGGGGTTTCCCCGATCTCGGGGCCGACCACGGTGCCCAGCCGCGCCCGGCCGGCCAGGGTGAAGCGGTCATCGGTGCCGAAGCTGTAATAGGCCCGCCCCTCGGCCAGCACCTGTGCGCCCGAGCCGGTTTCGTCCTGCAAGCCGACAAAGGGCGTGACCCCGCCCGACAGCCAATAGCCGCGCTTGGCGTCGGTCGGCTCGTCGCGCTTGTCCCAGATCACGCTGGTAGGCAGGGCGAACAGCCGGAAATCGGTGCGGCCGCTGTCGTCGTCGACGCGCAGCGCCCGGTATTGCAGGGCGATATCGGCGGTCAATTCGTCGCTGGGGATCCAGGTGAAGCCCAGGCCGAAGGTGCCGGACTTGAGGTCGTAATCCTCTTCCTGCAGGCTTTCGACCTTGGCCAGCACATAGCCGGTGGTGTCGGCGGTGATGGTGGCGGGCCGGTCGATGCGCAGCCCCAGGCTGTAGTCGCGCCCGCTATCGCCGCCGATATCCGAGACGCCTGCATCCACGCGCAGCCGCTCGCCGCCGCGGAACAGGTTGCGGTTGATCCAGTAGGCGGTCAGCGACAGCCCGTCGGTATTGGAATATTCGAAGCCGGCACCCAGCCGGCGCAGCTTCTGCTCGGCCACCAGCAGGTCCACGTCCAGCGTGTTGCCGGGGCCGATCCGGTCGGCCTCGGTCAGGGTGATGGCCGAGAACACGCCCGAGCGGCGCAGGCGCTTCCTCACATTCTCGAGCTTCTCGGGATCGAAGCGTTCGCCCTCGGGGAAGCCGGCGATCTTGCGCAGCCGGCGCGGGTCCATGCGCTGATGGCCGCGGATGGTCAGCTGGCCAAAGCGCAGCTCGGGACCGGGCGCCAGGCGGATGCGGCTGTCGATCAGGTTGGTGGCGTGGTCGGCGATGATCTCGGTCTCGGCCACCTCGGCCTTGGCGTGGCCCACGTTGCGCCAGCCCGCCACGCCGGCGGTGGCGGCGTTCTTCATGTCGCCGGTGCGGGCGATCTCGCCCCGGCGATAGCTGCGCGGCAGTTCGGTGCCCGGCGCCACCGGCGCGATCTCGGCCCGGCTGTAGCGAAAGCGCGGGCCGGGCTGGACCGAGACCACCACCCGGTGCACCACCTTGGGCGCGTCGAGCGGCGCGATGCCGGCAGCCTCGACCCCGTCCAGGGTGATGTCGATGACGCCCGAGTAATAGCCCTGGTCGTAAAGCACCCCCAGGATGCGGGCGTAATCGCCGCGCGCGGCGGCCAGCATGTCCTGGCCCGTCACCCGCCCCTCGTCCTGGGCGCTGACCAGAAGCGAGGTCTGCCGGATCGCCGGAAGCAGGGCGTCGTCGCCGCCATCGACCTGGAAATCCAGGTTCACGGGCGAGCCGTCATTGCCGTCCCGGCCGAACCAGCCCGAAAAGGGCGAGGAGGAAGGCGAGCCCGAGGACTGCGCCCAGACCATGCCCGCGCCGGTTGCAAGCACGATTGCGGCAGCCGTCCCTGCCCTGATCCAGCTTTTCATTGCCTGATTGCCCTGCTTCTGGCGGTTTTCCCGCAAGCATTGCAGGGCACGTCAACAAAATCCAGCGCAGCTGCCCAAATTCGGGCGATTTTCAGCGGATTGCGGCCAGACAGCCATGCAGCGCCGCCATGTCGTCCCGGATCACGCCGATCGGAACCGCCTGCGGAATCCGCGCCATCAGCGGGTCGGAAAGGAAGGCGCGCTCGAAGATTTCGAACCGATCGGTGCAGGAACGCGCGACGCTGCCGGCCAGGAACATGCCCTCCATCGGCATGAAACGAAAGGCAAGTTCGCGGCAGAACAGCCCGAACAGCCGGGCATAGAGCGCCAGCGTTTCCTCGGCCGCCTGATCGCCCTGGGCCGCGTCTGCGACCACGGTTTCGGCCCGGCCCTGCGGCAGGCCCATGCGCAGCGCGTGCAGCCGGGCAAGGCCGCGGCCGGCGAACAGTTCCTCGACCGAATCAATCGCCCGGCCGGCTGCACCAAGCGCCTCGGCCAGCGGCTCGGCCACGGAAAGCGGCAGGCGGGTATGGCCCTCCTCGGCCTCAAGGCAGGCGATCCCGCCGTCCGGCAGCACCTTGACCGCGCAGACGTTGAAGCCGGTGCCGGCATTCACCACCAGCCGCTGCCCGTTCGACAGCGCGCCTTCGGGCGCCGCGCGCAGGAAGCCCGCCGCCTCGCCGTCCAGGGCCGGCGTGGCATAGCCCAGGGCGATCAGGTCGTTGATCAGCCGCGCGCGGGGGGCGCCGGACAGCGTGCAGAGCCGTGCCGTGGAAAAGCTCCAGTCGCGGTTGGTCAGCCGCGCCTCGTCTCCCCAGACCGGGCCGGCGACGGCGACGCAGACCGCCTCGATCTGCGGGCTGCCCTGCTGGGCGAGGAACTTGGCCACCACCTCGTCGAATGTCGCATGATCGTCGCCGCGAAACCGGGTGATGGTATCGGCGACCAGCGCGCCGTCCCGTGCCAGCGCCATCCGCGCATTGGTGCCGCCCACATCCGCCAACAGGATCGCCATGTCTTCCCCCTTTTCCGCGCAGCCTCGTCCCGATCCTTCTAAGCCATTCCAGAGAAAGCTGCTACCGCTCACATTTGCGACTGGATCGGAACCTTTCGCGAACCCCGGCGGTTTTCCCCGGTCACCCGCGCAAGCGAAAGGTTGAGGCAATGCACATGACCCCGGCTTCCCGCATCGCAGCCGCCCTGCTGGCGGTGCTTCTGGCCCTGCCGGGCCAGTCCGCGCAGGCGGCGATCCAGACCCGCGAGGAGAACCTGGCCCATCCGCGCGGCTGGTCCGCCATCGCCGGCATGGACCCGCGCGCCGTGCGCGAGGTCGCCCGCACCCTGCCGCTGTCCGAAGTGGCGGTGGAGGACCAGCCCTGGTGCGACCGCAAGGCGGAACTGGAGCAGACCCTGCGCCAGGATTTCGGCGAGGCGCGGATCGCCACCGGGACCGATGGCGTGACGCTGTGGGGCTCGGACCTGATGGGCACCTGGACGGTGGTGTTCGAGCGGCCGGATGCGACCAGCTGCGTCATCGCCTCGGGGATCGGCTTCAGCGACGCGACCAGCCCGCAGGTGTTCTTCGTCAAGGCGGGCTTCAACGGCTGACCGCTTGGGTTTGCAGGACCGCGCCGGGGATGCTAAGGCCGCGCCAACAGCACAAGGCGCGAGGGCCCCATGACCGATTACATCATCCGCGACATCGCCCTGGCCGAATACGGCCGCAAGGAGCTGGACATCGCCGAGACCGAGATGCCCGGCCTGATGGCCCTGCGCGCCGAATATGGCGAGACGAAGCCGCTGAAGGGCGCCCGCATCGCCGGCAGCCTGCACATGACCGTGCAGACCGCCGTGCTGATCGAGACGCTGGTGGCGCTGGGGGCCGAGGTGCGCTGGGCGTCCTGCAACATCTTCTCGACCCAGGACCATGCGGCGGCGGCGATTGCGAAAGCCGGCATCCCGGTCTTTGCCGTCAAGGGCGAGACGCTGCCGGAATACTGGTCCTATACCGACCAGATCTTCCAGTTCGCGGAAGGCACGGCGAACATGATCCTGGACGACGGCGGCGACGCGACCATGTATGTGCTGCTGGGCGCGCGGGTCGAGGCGGGCGAGACCGGGCTGATCGACGTGCCGACCAGCGAGGAGGAGGAGGCGCTGTTCGCCCAGATCCGCAAGCGGCTGGCGGCCTCGCCCGGCTGGTTCACCCGGCAGCGCGATGCGATCCGCGGCGTCAGCGAGGAGACGACGACCGGCGTGCATCGGCTTTACGACCTGCACAAGAAGGGGCTCTTGCCGTTCCCGGCGATCAACGTGAACGACAGCGTCACCAAGTCGAAATTCGACAACAAGTATGGCTGCAAGGAATCGCTGGTCGACGGCATCCGGCGGGCCACCGACGTGATGATGGCCGGCAAGGTCGCCGTGGTCTGCGGCTATGGCGACGTGGGCAAGGGCTCGGCCGCGTCGCTGCGCGGTGCCGGCGCCCGCGTGAAGGTGACCGAGGTCGATCCGATCTGCGCCCTGCAGGCCGCCATGGACGGCTTCGAGGTGGTGCTGCTGGAGGAGGTGGTCGCGACGGCCGACATCTTCGTCACCACCACCGGCAACAAGGACGTGATCCGCATCGAGCACATGCGCGAGATGAAGGACATGGCCATCGTCGGCAATATCGGCCATTTCGACAACGAGATCCAGGTCGCGGCGCTGAAAAACCACAAATGGACCAACGTCAAGGACCAGGTGGACATGATCGAGATGCCCTCGGGCAACCGGATCATCCTGCTGTCCGAGGGGCGGCTCTTGAACCTGGGCAATGCCACCGGCCACCCCAGCTTCGTGATGTCGGCCAGCTTCACCAACCAGGTGCTGGCGCAGATCGAGCTGTGGACCAAGAACGACGCATACGCGCCGGGCGTCTATATCCTGCCCAAGGCGCTGGACGAAAAGGTCGCCCGGCTGCATCTGGACAAGATCGGCGTCAAGCTGACCAAGCTGTCCAGCGAACAGGCCGCCTATATCGGCGTGACGCCCGAGGGCCCGTTCAAGTCCGAACATTACCGCTATTGAACGCGTGGGCGCGGCTCGACCGGGGCCGCGCCGCAAGCCGGGAAGGGGGACCGGATGTCCGACGATTGCCTGTTCTGTCGCATCGCGCGCGGCGAATTGCCGGCGCATCGGATCTATGAGGACGAGCATATCCTCGCCTTCCTGGACCTGCATCCCATCCGTCCCGGCCATTGCCTGGTCATTCCCAAGCGGCATTACCCCTGGTTCGAGGATCTGCCCGAGGATCTTGCCACCCGCATCACCGGTTGCGCGCAGCGCCTGGCCCGGCAGATGAAGGCGCTTTACGCGGTCGAGCGGGTCGCCCTGTTCTATACCGGCATCCATGTCGCCCATGCCCATGCGCATGTCGTGCCGATGCATCATGTGCATGACGTCTCGTCGCAGGCCTATCTGAAGGACGGCATCGACAGTTTCGCGGCGCCGCCGCAACTGTCGCCCGAGGAAGGCGCCCGGATCGCCCAGGCGCTGGCCCCCGCCTTCGCGGGATAGGCACGCCGCGCCGCAAGCGTGCGGTTTCAGTTGATATTTGCCCGCCCGGCGCTAGGCTCTCCCCTGGGATGAACCAATCCGAAGGGGGGACAGAGCAATGAGCAAGCGCGACGATCTGATCGCCAAATACGCCGCCGACATGAAGGACAAGCTGGGCGTCACGCCCGACATGGACCTGCTGACCAAGGTGGTCATCGGCTGCGGGCCTTCGATCTACAACGCCGACGGGGAAACCGTGGCCGGATCGGACAAGGCCGAACTGGAGCGTATCAGGACCAACTACCTGATGAAAAAGCTGGGCCTGCCCGACGGCCCCGAGCTTTCCGCCGCCATCGACAAGGTGATCGCGAAATACGGCAGTTCCAACCGCAACAAGTATCGCGCGGTGGTCTATTACATGCTCTGCATGCATTTCGGCAAACAGGCGGCCTATGCCTGACGGCGGTGACGCAACGTCACGAAAGGCCGCGGCCAGGCGCTGAACGCCGGGCGGGCGCCGTCAATCCAGCATCCGCTTGATCGCCGCGACATGGCCGGCATCGGCGGCGCAGGCGTCGGCGGCCAGCGCCGCGGCCTCGTCCAGCAGCGCCTCGGGCGCGACCAGCCGGTCGATCAGGCCCCAGGCCAGCGCCTCTTCGGCCGGGATCTTTTGCCCGGCCATCAGGATCATCTTGGCGCGCGCCGGCCCGACCAATGCGCGCAGGCGCAAGGGATCGCTGGGCTGGGGCAGGAAGCCCAGGCGCATGACCGGATAGAAGATTTTCGCACCCGGCACCGCCAGCCGCAGGTCGCAGGCCAGCACCATGCCCAGGGCGCCACCCGCCGCCGTGCCGTTCAGCGCGGCGATGGTCAGGCAAGGCATCGAGGCCACGCGGGACGACAGCCGCTCCCATTCCGGGGACAGGGCCAGCCCGGCGCGGGCCTCGTCCAGATCGGCCCCGGCGGAAAACACCGCGCCCTCGCCGGTCAGGATCACGGCGCGCAGGGCGGGCTCGGCGGCCAGCGCGTCGAAAGCGGCGGTCAGCCCGGCCAGCATGGCGCCGGTCAGCGAATTGGCCTTGGCCGGGCGCGCGATGGTGATGCGTCCGATCCCGCCGACGATTTCCCTGGTGATCATCATTCCCTCCTTGGACCCGCGCGCTGGCTGTGGCAAAAGCCGGATCGGTGTTTCTTATGCAATTCTCGCCGGAAAGGTGTTATGAAATGAACCTGCGACTGACAAGCTCGGCCCTGGCGCTGGCCGCGATGACGGCCCCGGCGCTTGCCGATGTGACTTCGGAACAGGTGTGGCAGTCCTGGGTCGATTACTACCAGTCGCTCGGTTACAGCGTGACCGAGGGCAAGCGCGACAAGGCCGGCGACACGCTGACGCTCAGCGACATCGCCATCAGCGGCGGCGTGCCCGACAGCCAGGTCAGCTTCAGCATTCCCCAGGTCACGCTGAGCGAGGGGGCCGACGGCACGGTCAAGACGGTCTTCGCCGACCGGATGACCGGCGAGGCGCATGGGACCGATCCCGACGGGCAAAGCTACAGCCTGCCCTTTACCGTGGACATGCCGGGCAATGCCATCGTCACCTCGGGCGCGCCCGAGGACATGACGCATGACTTCGACTATCCCGCGATGGACTTCACCTTGACCACGATCAAGAGGGGCGACAAGGAAACCCCGCTGCCGATCAAGGTGGGCGTGGCGGATTCGACCGGCACCTTCCACATCATTGCCGGTGCACCGGCGAAATACGACTATGCGATGAAATCGGGCGCGATCACCTTCTCGGGCGACGTGGACAGCGAGGAAGGCGACAAGGTCAAGTTCGGGGGCAGCCTCGCCGATCTGGAAACCACCGGCGAGATGGCCGTCCCCTCCGGCATCAAGCTGGAAGAGGACATGAACGCCGCGCTGAAGGCCGGGCTTGCCATGAATGGGGTGCTGAAATCCGGCGCCATGGCGGTCAGCTTCGACTTTGCCGGCACCGACGAAGGCGGCGAGGCCACCAGCGGCGCCGGCAAATACGACGGCAAGGGCTTCGAGCTGAGCTTCGGCCTGTCGCAGGACGGCATGACCTACCAGGCGGGCTCGGATGCCGGCAGCTTCGAGCTGACCAGCAGCGACATGCCCTTCCCGATCAATTACGCCATCGAAAGCGGCAGCTTCGACATGCAGATGCCGGTGATGCAGTCGGATCAGGCGCAGCCCTTCAAGTTCGCCTATTCGCTGGCCGGGCTGACGCTGGGCGATGCGATCTGGAACCTGTTCGACGCGCAGGGCCAGCTGCCGCGCGACCCGGCCTCGCTGGACATCGACGTGACCGGGCAGATGAAGGTGGCCAAGGACATCTTCGACCCGGCCGGCATGGCGCCTGCCGCGGACGAGGCCCCGGATGAGGCTGAGACCGACGGCGCCGAGGGCATGGAGGCTGCGGAAGCCGACCCGCAGCCCTTCGAGCCGGTCGAGGTCGCGATCAACCAGTTCGCGCTGGTCGCGCTTGGCGCCAAGGTGAATGCCGAGGGCGCGCTGAAGGCCCCGGAAAGCGGCGACATGACCACCCCGGTCGGCGAGGTCCATGCCCGTTACGAGGGCGTGAACGGCCTGATCGACAAGCTGGGCGCCATGGGCCTGATCCCCGAGGATCAGATCATGGGCGTGCGGATGATGATGGCCATGTTCGCCAAGCCGGTCGCTGAGGGTGAGGACAGGCTGGAAACCAGGCTCGAGTTCAAGGAAGACGGCTCGATCTTTGCCAACGGCCAGCAGATCAAGTAACCCCTCCGGGGCGCGGCGCCCGGCGCCCTGACGGATCGCATTGCGGGGGCCGGGCGTTGGTGCCGCGGCCCCCGTGTCCTATTCCAAGGTGAACCGCATGTCCGAATACCATCGACTCGAGGCTTTGGCGCAGCAGCTTCTGGCGGCGGCGCGCAAGGCGGGCGCCGACCAGGCCGATGCCGTGGCGCTGGAGGCCGCCGCCGTCTCGGTCGATGTGCGCGCCGGGCATCTGGAACATGCCGAGCGCGCCGAGGGCGTCGAGATCGGGCTGCGCGTGCTGGTCGGCGGGCGGCAGGCCTGCGTCTCGGCCTCGGACCGCTCGGCCCGGACCATCGAGGAAATGGCGGTCCGCGCCGTCGCCATGGCGCGCGAGGCGCCGGTGGACGACACGCTGGGCCTGGCCGAGCCCGAGCAGCTGGCCCGCGACACCGACAGCGCCCGGCTGGACCTTTACGACCACGCGGCCGAGCCCACGCCAGAGCATTTGCGGGATCTGGCCTTGCGTGCCGAGGCGGCGGCGCTGGCGGTCGAGGGCGTGTCGACGGTCGAATCCGCCGGTGCCAGCCATTCGCAGCGCCGCATGTGGCTGGCGGCGACGAACGGCTTCTCGGCCGGCTACGGGCGCAGCGGCCACAGCCTGTCCACCGTCGCGATCACCGGCGAGGGGCTGGGGATGGAGCGCGACTGGGCCGGCGAAAGCCGGGTCCATGCCGCCGACCTGCCCGCACCCGAAGAGATCGGCCGGCTGGCCGCCGAACGTACCGTCGCCCGGCGCGGCGCGCGCAAGCCGCCGACCGGCGCCTTCCCGATCCTCTATGACGAGCGCGTGGCCTCGGGGCTGATCGGCCACCTGGTCGCGGCGGTGAACGGCGCCTCGGTGGCGCGCGGCGCCAGCTGGCTGCGCGATGCGCTGGGGGAACAGGTGCTGCCCAGGGGGTTCGCGCTGCGCGAGGATCCGCACCGGCCGCGTTATGGCTCTTCGCGCCTGTTCGACGGCGAGGGGCTGGCGACCGCGCCGCGGCTGATCGTGGCCGATGGCGTGTTGCAGGGCTGGACGCTGGACCTGGCCACGGCGCGCAAGCTGGGCATGGACTCGACCGCCAATGCCATGCGCGGTGCCGGCAGCCCGCCCTCGCCCGGCGTGACCAACCTGGAGCTGACCCCGGGCGACAAGACGCGGGACGAGCTGATCCGCGAGATGGGGCGCGGCTTGGTCGTGACCTCGATGCTGGGCGCCTCGATCAACGGCACCACCGGGGATTATTCGCGCGGCGCCGGCGGCTTCTGGGTCGAGAACGGCGAGATCGCCCATGCCGTCAACGAATGCACCATCGCTGGCAACCTGCGCGACATGCTGCTGCGCCTGACCGCCGCCAATGACCTGCCCGACTGGCGCTCGATGCGCGTGCCCAGCCTTCTGGTCGAAGGGATGACCGTTGCCGGCGAGTGACCTTGCGCTTCTGGAACAGGCCGCGCATGAGGCGGGCGAGATCGCGCTGCGCTATTGGCGGCGCGAGCCGCGGGTCTGGGACAAGGGCGACGGCGCCGGCCCGGTGACCGAGGCCGACCTGGCCGTCAACGCGCATCTGGAGCGCCTGCTGCGCAGGGCTCGTCCCGATTACGGCTGGCTGAGCGAGGAAAGCGCCGACGACCCGGCCCGGCTTCAGGCCGAGCATTGCTTCATCATCGACCCGATCGACGGCACTCGCGCCTTCATCGACGGGCAGGTCGGATTTTCCCATGCGCTGGCGATCACCCGCGGCGACCGGGTGGTGGCGGGCGTGGTGCATCTGCCGGCGCAGCGCACCACCTATGCCGCCTCGGCCGATGGGCCGGCGCTGCGCGACGGCAAGCCCATTGCCCCCTCGGCGCAGGGGTTGCGCGGCGCCCGCGTGCTGACCAGCAAGGCGAGCCTCGATCCCGTGCATTGGCGGGGCGCGGCGCCGCCGGTCAAGCGCAGCTTCCGCCCCTCGCTGGCCTGGCGGCTGTGCCTGGTGGCGGACGGGCAGTTCGACGCCACGCTCTCCACACGCCCGGCCTGGGAATGGGACGTGGCGGCGGGCAGCCTGATCGCCGCCCGTGCCGGCTGCCTGGCCAGCGACCTGTCCGGCGCGCCGATGCGTTTCAACGCCGCCCGGCCGCTGACCGACGGGCTGGTGGTGGCGGCGCCGGCGCTGCACCGCCAGCTGATCGCCGCCATGACACCCCGGATGGCGATGCCCGGCGGTCGGGTTGATGCGCCGCCGCCCGCCGACTAAGAAGGGGAAAAAGGCCGGAACCGCTCTGGCCATGTCCCGCAGATGACAGGGCCCGCGCATGAGCCGTCTTCCCCCCGCGACCCGCGACCGGCTGGCCGACGAGATCACCTTTCATCCCGCCAATGCCGAGGCGCGGCTGCTGCGCGAGGCGCTGGGGCGTTTCGCCACCGGCGTCACCGTGGTGACCACCACCGGGCCCGAGGGACCGCTGGGCATGACGGTGAACAGCTTCTCCAGCGTTTCGCTGGAGCCGCCGCTGGTGCTGTGGTGCCCGGCCCGCGCCTCGGCCCGGCACGCGGCCTTTGCCGGGGCGGCGGCCTGGTCGGTGCATGTGCTGGGCGCGGAACAGCTGGAGACCTGCCTGCGCTTCACCCGCGGCGGCCGGCAGTTCGAGGGGCTGGAGAGCGTGCTGACCCCCGAGGGCGTGCCGGTCATTCCCGGCGTCGCGGCGCGCTTCGACTGCATGGCCCATGCCGCGCATGAAGCGGGCGACCATTCGGTGCTGATCGGGCGGGTGCTGCGGGTCACGGTGGCAGGCCCGGGCGATCATCCGCTGGTCTTCGCCGCCGGCCGCTTCGGCCAGTTCGAGCCGGATGCCGGCTAGGCCGGGCTAGCCGCGCATCAGCCGGCGCAGCATGGCGCGCACGATCAGCCGATGCGCCGGCCCCACCACCAGCATATAGGTCCGGCCGAAGCGATTATGCGTCACCACCGAGGAGGTGATCGCCAGCTCTGCCCCGTGGGTCGAGATGCAGGTCATCACGTCCAGATGCCGGTCGCGCTCGGCCAGCACCAGCAGGTTGGGCGCGGTATGCTCGACCAGAAAGAAGTCCAGCCGCTGACCGGCGCGCACGCTGTCGCTGGGCGCCTTGCCCAGCCCGCCGATGCGCCGCACGCCGAACCGCGCCGACACCGCGTCGCGAATGCGGAAGGCCAGGCCCAGCAGGGGCAAGGGGCGGCTGCGGATACGGTTCCATGCCTCCAGCGGGGTGATCGGCGCGGGCAGCAGCACCGTTTGCCGGTCGAGAAAGTCCAGCCGCCCGGGCGGCGCCAGCAGCGGCACCCCTTGGATCTGATCGGCCTGCATTTCACCTCCGCTGCCGGGATGGGCGCAGTCTAGGCGGGGGCGGGAAGGCGGAAAGCCGTCAAACTGTCGCAGCCGGGTTCAGCTGCCCTCCAGCGGCGGCAGCGGCTGCGAGAAGATGTCGTCGATCCGCGGCAGCGGTGCGGTGCTGGTGCGGATCGACCGGCCCGGCCCGGACAGCGTGGCGATCTGCCGGGCAAGCCGGGCGATGGCCTGCGACTGTGCGCGGGCGATGGCGGCGGGGTTCTGGTCGGCAAGCGGCACGGAAATGTCGAAGCCGCGCGCCTGGTTTGTGCCGCCCGCGCCCTCGTCAGCGACGAAATAGCGCCCGGTCAGGCGATAGCTGCCGTCGGCCTGGGCCAGCGCCTTTTCCACCCGCACCTCCAGCCGGCGACGCGGCGGTTCGGCCAGCGGCCATGGCTCGGCGATCACCGTGGCGCCCGAGAGATCCGAGATGCTGCGCGCCAGCGTCAGCGTGAAGGCGCGCTGCGGATCGTCGGCCCAGAGCTGTTTCGTGTTCGAGCGCACCGCCCCGTCCCCGGTCTGCCAGCTGACCTCACCGCCCGAGGCGTATTCCGGCAAGGACACGTCCTTCAGCTCCGCCGTGCCCAGCCGGTCGGGCACCCGTTCGCCCGTCATCGGCGGGTCGATCAGGTAGCGCGCGGTCTTTTCGCCGTTCGAGCAGGCGCCGAGCAGGGCGAGGCAGGCGGCGGAGGCAAGGATCAGGCGCATCTTATCGTCCCAGGATGAAGGCTTGCGGATTGCGTTCGATGGTCCGGGCCAGGCTGCCGAAGGCATTGGCGGCGCGGCGCATCTCGCGCATCAGGTTGATGGTCTCGTTGTTGAAGCTGGAGCGGTCGCCATAGGCGGCGATCACCGCATCGGCCCGCGCCGCCAGCGCCTCGAGCCGCGCGGAAAGCTGCGGCAGGCGTTTCGCCGCGTCCGAGACATCCTGCGCCGCCGTGCTGGCCGAGGCGAGCGCCGTGTTCAGGCTGCCCGCGGCATTGCCGTCGCGCAGGTCGTTGAGCAGGCCGGAGGCCGCCTTCAGCGTCTCGGACAGATCCCTGGGCAGCCGTTCGGCATCCTCGGTGCCCAGAAGCGCGCGCACGTCCCTGAGGATGCCCTCGGCCTCGGTGCCGATGGCGGCATAGTCCACCGCCTCGATCTTGACCGCGGCGGCGTCGATCTGGTCGACCATGGCCGGCACGTCGGCGGCGGCGAGCTTGACCGCCTCGGCCGCTGCCGCCGCCTCGTCCACCATGCGGCGCAGTTGGCCCACCGCGCCGGATTCGCGCAGCTCGGTGGTGACTTGCCGGATCTCGCCGGCGGCGGCCTGCGCGTCCTCCAGCGTGCCGCGCAGGGCGCCGGGGATGGCGCGGGTATCCTCGCTGCTGGCGATGGCGGTGACGCTGTTCATCATGTCGGTGACGGATTTCAGCGCCTCCTCGATCGGCAGGTTGCCGACGCGGGTCAGGAAGCCCTGTGCCGTCTCGGTGAAATCGGAGATCTCGCCGGGGACCGAGGGGATGAGCGGATAGGGATCGCCGGCGCGGTCCAGTTCGGCCGGCGTGGCATCGGGCAGTTCGACCAGCTCGACCTGCAGCGAAGTGCCGAAGAAACCGGCGCTGGCGACGCGCGCCCGCAGGCCGGCCCGGACCTGGCCGGCCAGGAAGTCCAGCGCCTGCTCGGGCGTGGTCTCGTCCGGCAGGCCCAGGCGGGCGGGGGTCAGGGCCAGCGTCACCTCTTGCTCGATATGCTCGCGCCCCTCGGCATCGGCGATCACGCGGGCGGCCAGATCGGTGACGCGGCCGACGGTCAAGCCCATGAACTGCACGTTGGCGCCGGTCTCCAGCCCCTTGACCGATTCGCCGATGCGCATGGTTAGCCGCAACGCCTGCGCCTCGTCGGCGAACAGGTTGGTGCGCGCCGTCGCCTCGTCGGGTTGCAGGGTAAAGACATGGCCGTCCTCGACCGGCCGCCCGCCCGAGGTCAGGGTGGCGAATTCCGCCCCGCCCTGCAGCACCGAGGCCAGCGAGTTCACGTTCAGCGACAGGCCCTGCGCCCCCAGCGATACCGAAAAGCCCGAGGTGTCCCAGAACACCGTGCTGGTGGTCAGCCGCGCGTCATGCGGCGCGGCGATGAAGACATCGGCCAGCACGCTTTCGTCGTCCTCGGACAGGCGCAGGTTCTGCATCTGCCCGACCGGCAGGCCGCGGAACATCACCGGCGCGCCCTCGGTCATGCCGCGCGAACGGTCGGTCGAAAGCACGATCCAGGTGCCCTTTTCGCCGAAGCTGGTCAGCGGCGGCCGGTCCAGCCCCTGGAAGCGGGTCTGCGGCTCGTCCGGCTTGTCGTCCCAGAAGCCCTCGACGAAGGCGCCGGTCAGCACGGTGTCCAGCCGCGAGATGCCCTGGGCCGAGACCTGGGGCCGCACGATCCAGAACTGCGATTCGCTGTCGATATAGGGGGCCAGATCCTTGTCCACCCGCATGTTCACCAGAACCTGCTGCAGATCCTCGGTGAAGCGCACCGATTCGACCTTGCCCACGGTGATCTCGCGGAATTTCAGCGCGGTTTCGCCCGGCGTGATCCCGGTCGCGTCCTTGAAGGCGACCGAGATCAGCGTGCCGCGTCCGGCGATCATGTTCCAGCCCACGCCCAGCGTCACCACCAGCGCCGCGATCGGCACCAGCCAGATCAGCGGCAGCCCGGTCCGCACGGCGCGGGCGGCGGGCTTGCGGACGGGTTCGGCGGGTTTCAGGGGGGCGTCGCTGCGCTCGGGCGAGGGCCTGTCGGTCATTCATGGTCCTTGCGGCTGCGCAGCGGAAGGCCGCGCCAGATCAATCTCGGGTCGAAGCTTTGCGCGGAAAGCATGGTGAAGGCAACCGACAGCGCAAAGGACACCGCGGCAGGCCCCGGATGGATCGAGGCGACGAAGCCCAGCTGCACCAGCGCCGACAGGATCGCCACCACGAAGACGTCGATCATCGACCAGCGGCCGATGAACTCGACCACCTCGTAAAGCGCCAGCCGCTTGTGCGCGGCCCTGACCGTCGCCGGCCGCCCCGCCACCAGCGCCAGCCAGGCGATGGCGACGAACTTGCCGACCGGCACCATGACCGAGGCGGCAAAGATCACCGCCGCGATGCCGTAATTGCCGTAATGCATCAGTTCGACCACGCCGCCCAGGATGGTGGATTCGCTGTTGCCGCGCAGCCCGCCGAAGGTCGAGGTCTTGAGCATCGGAAACAGGTTGGCCGGGATGTAGAAGATGAACCCCGCCGCCAGCCAGGCCCAGACCGCGTTCAGGCAGCGCCGGTCGGGCGGCACCAGCGCGCTGCCACAGCGGCGGCAGGTCGTCTCGGCCTCGGGCCAGGCCCGGCCGCAGCTGCGACAGCCGACCAGCCCGGCGCGATGCGCGGTCAGCACCGGGGCGTCTTGGGCGGGCGCGCTCATGCCCGCGGCTCCGGCACGATCTCGCGCCCGTCGGTGGCCATGCCGGCATCCTCGATGGCGTCCCAGATCGTCGCGGCGCTGGTAAAGGCGTTGCTGGCGGCGTTGACCAGGATCAGCCCGCAAAAGGCCCAGAAGGCCGGGCCGAAGCTGATGTTGGCCAAGCCCCCCACCTTGACCAGCGCGATGGCGGTGCCGATGACGAAGATCTCGGCCATAGACCAGGGCCGCAGCGCCTCGGACAGGCGAAAGGCCGGCACGGCATGGGCAAAGGGCCGGCGTTTCCGCGCCAGCGGCAGCAGCGTATAGACCAGAAGCAGCGCCCGCAGCACCGGCAGCCCCACGATCATGCCCAGCACCGCCACGGTCAGCGGCATCAGGGCGCCGTGCGAAAAGGCCAGCGCCACGCCGAAAAGCGAGGTCTGGTTGCCGAACCCCATGCGCGAGATTTCCAGGAACGGAAAGAACACCGCCCCCACCATCAGCACCAGCGAGGCAAAGGACAGCGCGATGATCCGGGTGAAGGCGCCGGCGCGCGGGCTGGCCAGCAAGGTGTTGCAGCGCAGGCAGCGCGCGGTCTCGCCCGGCTCCAGCTCGCGCTCGACATGCAGCGCGTCGCAGCGCGGGCAGGCGGTCAGCCCGGCGCCGGTGGAGAGGTCGTATTCGCCTTCGGTCTGCATCGGCACAGAATATCCGCGCGCGGGGCCGGCGCAAGATGGCGCGGCTGCTCGCGGCTAGCCGGTCCCCGGCGGCGCCTGGGGGAAATAGGCGGCATTTGAGCGGTTAACTGGTATTTGGCGGCGCGGCGCGAGACCTTTCCCGGCAGGCAACGAAAGGAATGGTTCATGGCCGGGAACGGTGGCGGCGCCCCGATCATCATCAAGAAGGTTCAGGGCGTGTGCGAAGCCGGGCATCACGGCGGCGCCTGGAAGGTCGCCTATGCCGATTTCGTCACGGCGATGATGGCGTTTTTCCTGCTCATGTGGCTGCTGAACGCCACCACCGAAAAGCAGCGGCAGGGGCTGGCGGAGTATTTCAACCCGACGCTGATCCATTCGACCCGCAGCGGCCATGACGGGCCCTTCGGGGGCGAGGTGCAGGATGCCGAAACCGATTCGGGCCAGGGCGCCGGCGCCTCGCGCGACACGCTGGCCGCGCAGGCGCGCGAAGGCCGGGAAGCGGGTTTCGAGGAGATGGCCCGCCACGTCCAGGACCAGCTGACCGGCAGCGGCGCGGAATCCATGCAAAAGGTCAATCTGCTGCGCCATGTCGTGACCCGCATGACGGACGAGGGGCTGGTGATCGAGTTGACCGACCTGATGGACGAGCCGCTTTTCGTCGGCGACAGCGCCCAGCCGACCCCGGCGATGAAGGAACTGGCCGGCATCCTTGCGGGTGTGTTGGGGCGCATCAGGAACGAGGTCGCGCTGACCGGCCATGTCCGCGCCTATCCCGAGATGCTGATCCAGTCGCCGGTCTGGGCGCTGTCGGACGCCCGTGCCCATGCCCTGCGCAACCTGCTCGAGGGCTCGGGCTTCGACAGCGCGCGCATCCAGCGCGTCACCGCCTTCGCCGACCGGCGCAACCGGTCGGTGAACCCGATGGACCCCAACAACAACCGGATCGAAGTGATTTTACTGAGATGACCGGCCGGGCCGGGATGCCGTTAGCGGCATGTTAACCCCCGGCCGGCAAACTCCACGCAGAACGACTCAGACAGGGTGACAACAGAATGTCGATTTCATCTGCCCTCAGTGCCGGGGTGTCCGGGCTTGCCGCCAATTCCACGCGCCTGGCCAATATTTCCGACAATATCGCGAATTCCGGCACCTATGGCTACAAGCGGGTGGATACCAGTTTCGAAAGCATGGTGATCAACCAGGGCCGCGGCGGCGGGCTTTATACGGCCGGCGGCGTCCGCGCCTCGACCAGCCGGCTGGTGGACCAGCGCGGCAACCTGGTTCCCACCGCGCATCCGATGGACATCGCGATTTCCGGGCGCGGCATGCTGCCCGTGATCCATGCCGCCGCCCTGGCCTCGGGACCGGGCACGCAGCGCGAACTGGTGATGACGACGACCGGTTCGTTCCGCACCGACGATCAGGGGTATCTTCGCACCGGTTCGGGGCTGGTGCTGATGGGCTGGCCGGCCAATGCCGACGGCACGATTTCCAGCCAGCCGCGCGATTCTGCGACCGGCTTGCAGCCGATCCTGATCAATCCCAGCCAGACCGCGGCCGACCCGACGACGCGGATCAACCTGCGCGTGAACCTACCCGCCGACGACGCGGTCGCCGGCGCGGCCGGCGATGCCTGGGAAATGGAGGTCGAATATTTCGGCAACCTCGGCAATTCCGAAAGGATGGCGGTCAGCTTCACGCCCGAGGTGGCGGGCGCGGCCGGGACTCGCACGAACCGCTGGACGATGGAGATCCGCGATTCGGCCATCATCGACGATCCGGCTACCCCCGCCGACGACTCGCTGATCGGCGTCTACACGCTGGAGTTCCAGGGCGGCCAGTCCGGCGGCGGCACGCTTGCGGGCGTGACGACGGTCACGGGCGGCGCCTACAGCGCGGCAACCGGGCTTCTCACCGTCCCCGGCGCGAACGGACCGATGACCATCAACCTGGGCCGATATGGCGACAGCCAGGGGATCACCCAGCTCAGCGCCGGCTTCTCGCCGGCCAATGTGACCAAGAACGGCTCGCCTGTCGGGAACCTGACCGCGCTGGAGATCGACGAAAGTGGCCATCTTCGCGCCACCTATGACACCGGTTTCACGCGGACCCTGTATCAGGTGCCGCTGGTGGATGTTCCCAATCCGAACGGTCTGATCGCGATGGACAACCAGACCTACAAGATCTCGCCCCAATCCGGTGCGTTCTACCTGTGGGATGCCGGCGACGGTCCGACTGGCGCGATCGCCGGCTATGCGCGTGAGGCATCGACCACCGATGTCGCGGCCGAGTTGACCGATCTGATCCAGACCCAGCGCGCCTATACCTCGAACGCCAAGGTCATCCAGACCGTCGACGAGATGCTGCAGGAAACCGCCAATCTCAAGCGCTGACATTGGCCGGCGTGCTTCAGCCTGTCCCGCGCTCGGAAAACGGAGTTTGTAAATGAGCCTTTCATCCGCCATCTCCAATGCCGTTTCAGGGCTGACCGCGGCTTCGCGGGGCACGGAAGTCGTGTCCTCCAACATTGCGAACGCGCTGACGCCCGGCTACGGGCGCAGAGAGCTCGACCTGTCCTCGCGCCTGGCAGAACGCGGTGGCGGCGTGAGCATCGATGGCGTCAGCCGAACGGTCACGGCGGGGCTGATCGCCGACAATCGCCTGGCTCTGGCGGATGTCGGTTCAACCCGGACCGTGGCGGCCTTCCACGCCACCATGGAACAGGCCTTCGGCACCGGGACCGAGGCATCCTCGCTGGTCCAAACTCTCACCGACTTCGAATCCGCGCTGACCCGTGCGGCCGCAAGGCCCGACAGCGAAGCACGGCTGGCGACGGTGCTGGATACGGCCACGGTCCTGGCAAACAAGGTCAACGGCATTTCCGCCACCATCCAGGCCGAGCGTGGCAAGGCGGAACAGGCCATCAAGAATGACGTTTCGCGGTTGAACACCGCGCTTGAACAGGTGGCGAAACTGAATGCGCAGATCGTCACCGTAACCGCGCAGGGCAAGGATGCCTCGTCGCTGATGGATGCGCGACAGGCGATCATAGACAGCGTATCGGATATCGTGCCTATCAAGGAGGTACCGCGTGAAAATGGCCGGGTTGCCCTGTTCACATCCGGCGGCGCCATCCTGCTGGACGGCACCGAGCCGGCCAGGATCGGCTTCGACGCCGTCTCCGGCATCACTGTCGATATGACCGCGGCCAGCGGCGCGCTTTCTGCGCTGACGCTGAACGGCAAGCCACTTGGCGACCCGCAGAAAACCATGTGGAACGGCGGCAGTCTGGAAGCGAATTTTGTCATTCGCGACCAGATTGCCCCGGCTTACCAGCAGCAGATCGACGCTTTCGCCCGCGATCTATACGACAGGTTGTCCGATCCGGCGATCGACCCTTCCCTGAATCCAGGCGACCCAGGGCTGTTCACGGATTCCCAGGGCGCTTTCAGCTCTGCCGATGAAACCGGCTTCGCCAGCCGCATTGCGGTTAACCGGGCGGCAAACCCCGAAACGGGCGGACAACTTTGGCGGATCCGCGCGGGTATAAATGCGATCGACCCCGGCAGTTCGGGAGAAAGCGCGCTGCTTGATCGGCTCGGTATGGCAATTTCGACCACGCGTTCGCCGGCTTCGGCCAGCTTGTCCGACGCACCACGCGGCCTGCAGGGCCTTTCGGCAGACCTGTCTTCGGCTGTTGCAACGAATCGTATCCGAGCCGAAGCCAGCGCCATGCAAAGCAGCTCGCGTCAATCTGGTCTCCAATCGGCCCTTCTGGCGGAGGGGGTGGACAGCGACAAGGAAATGGAAAGCCTGCTCGCTTTGGAGCGTGCCTACGCCGCCAATGCCAAGGTCTTTCAGACCGCAAATGACATGCTGGATACTATCCTGAGGCTGACATGACCGCTTTTCATTCCATCGGCGATCTTTCCCGTTCCTATCAACTCCGCCTTGGGCAGCAGGGGGACTCTGTTGCACAAATTGACTGACGGTCAGAGTTCCCCTTTCCCCCGACGGAGTCATCCCACGGCTTGAGTTTCGGGTATGCCGAGTGCGGTGAAGCCGT